>NZ_JBNLYC010000119.1:0-13264 GCF_050172015.1 Bacillus sp. GMa5/1
ATTTTTAAGTTCTTTTTATATTACCCCTATTTAGGGAGGTTAGACTAGTGTCAAAAACAGTGCTTTATTACCGACAACAAAAAAATGAGAGTGTAGAAAATTCCATTGAAAATGTAAAAAAAACAATTAAAAATCTAGAAACCACTCATAAAATAATCGGTGTATTTTTAGACAGCTATAATGATCAAAATCAGCTGAACGAACTGCTAAACTTCCCTTTGCAAGAGATAGATCTGCTTTATACAAATCATTATTTTGATGATGAGTTTGACAACCAGCTTATAAACCAGCTGGCAAAAGCTGAGCAGTTTAGTGTAAAGTACTTTGATAAGATATAGGTTCCTCTATATCTTTTTTGTTTCTGTTCCTTTTCTTTATAAGATTATTCTTACTGTATACACTCCTCCTTTTACTCCTAAATGAAATTCAATTTCTGGGTATAGTTTTTTATTTTTTATAAACATTTCGATTTGACATATTGATACAAGCTGGGGGTGATTTAGAATAAGCGCAGTATGTTTTACCTAACTTTTCAACTACACCCTCATTAACTCAATTCTTTTATACTTCTTCCTGAATACTACCTTTAATCATTCCTTTCCAAAAACAAAAAAACGTGAATCTTCCTTTGAAGAGAATTCACGATTTTCTTTTTATTCATATATATTAGACTTAATTTTAAATGAATTGCTCCCACTATATATGGGTAAAATTCTACAAAACAATAAATTCACAGCAACCAATAAATCCGTCCATGTCAAAATAGTATATATTAAATGTAATAGCTGCTGATTTAGTCACATTCACAAATGGAATCCGTGAAAAGAAAGCATTACATTCACTTGCTGGTCCAAAATCTCCTCTCTTTACCGTACACATAGCGATAAATCCCCTCAAAAACATTCTTAAGAAGTTCAAAGCTCACGTGAAAATTTAATTTCAACGTCTAATCTTTTATCATTCTTGTTTATAATCAAAGAAGTTTTATCACCTCGAATATCCTCGACTTGCCTTGTTAATTTAACCAATACAATCATGAGTTAACCTAACACTTTTACCCCCACCGTCACAAAAATTACAATTACCACCATTTAATCAAATTATTCACAAAAGAAAAATCATACTTCAAACCGTATGATTTAATCCCCCACTAACTCCCCATACTCCTGACTACTCTCCTCCAAAAACCCCTTCGTCTCCCCACTCCCCTTATAAAAACTCTCCCAACCCCTCTCCCTCAAAACCCCCTTCCAACTCTCACTCTCCACCATTCTTTTAATAACACCATCCCAATAAGCAACCTCTTCCTCCGTCATATCTTTCGGGCCCATAATACCTTTCCAGTGCTGGAAGATGACGTCGATTCCTTGTTCTTTCCAGGTTGGGATTTCTGGTAGGCGGTCTAGCCGTTTTGGTGCGGATACGGCTAGTATTTTTATTTTGCTGGCTTTGTATTGTTTTTCGGCTTCGGATAGGGTCATAGTTGCGGCGTTTATTTGTTTGTTCGTTAGGGCGTTTATGATTTTTTCTTTGTTTTCGTAGACGAAGAATTGTAGTTCGGCTGGGTTTATGCCGAATGCTTTGCTTACTTGTACGAATGATAGGTGATCGTCGTTTCCTAGGCCTGGAGCGACGCCGATTTTGAAGTTTTTCTTGTTTTGTTTTAGTTGTTCCATTAGTTCATTTGCATTTTCTATGTTTGAGTCTTTTGATACAACAACGACTTCCCAGTCCGATGCGAGTGTCGCGAGCGGCGTGAAGTCTTTATATGTTAGTTTACTGTGGCCTAGTAGGTTGTTCGTTATAAGTAAGCTTGAGTTAATCGCGAGTACGTGACCGCCTTTTTGTTTCGTATATTTCCATCCGACGTCACCGCTGCCACCTACTTTGTTTGTGACTGTGATTGGTTTTGTGAAGATTTTTTCTTCTGTCAGCGTTTTTTGCATCGCTCGTGCTGTTAAGTCCCATCCTGCTCCTTGAACGTTTGGCGCAACGATTTCTAATTTGTCGATGTTCACTTTATTCGTTTGCGTTTTTTCCGAAGAACAACCAGCTATTACTCCTGTCATGATCCATATACATAGTAATAATCGTTTTTTCATAGTCCTCGTCCTATGCGATACTTTCGTTCTGGTCGTCCGATAATGCCGTATGTGTACTCTACTGTGCATTCGTTTGTCGCTACTAAGTATTCCAAGTATCTTCTTGCGGTTGTTCTCGAGGCCCCCATTTGTTCTCCCATTTCTTCTATTGTAATGCCCTCTTCAAATCCTTTTATAATCCCTTTCACTTTTTGCAGTGTTAACGGATCCACACCTGTCGGTAAGTTTTTTATGTCTTGTGTTTGCGAAGTCCCGAAGAAGTTATCGATGAGTGCTTGATTTACTTCATTGTTACTATGTAATAATTGCTTCTTTCTTTTATAGTCTTCAATGGTGCGAACGAATTTTTCTAACGTGACCGGTTTTATAAGGTAATTGCTTACGCCATTTCGAATTGCTTTTTCTAGCATATAGTTTTCATTCGCCGCTGTTACCATAATGACGTCAACATTTGGAAAGTCAGCATGAATTTGTGGTAATAAGTCAGTTCCAATTCCATCTGGTAAGTAATTATCTAATAGAAGTAAATCGATTTCTTCCTTTTGTAGTAGTTCCATCGTTTCTTTCGCGTTCAATGCTTTTCCGATTACTTTTACATCCTTTATTTTTAATAAAAACTCTTCCTGAATTTGCGCGACGCGGAAATCATCTTCTGCAATTGCAACCTTCAACATATGTCCATCCCCCTGTTTGTCATGTACTTTCTTTCAATGTTTTCGGAAGGTAAATTGTAAAAATAGCTCCCCCATTTTTCTCGTTTTGAATTTCAATTGTTCCCCCTAGTAGATCTACCATTTCTTTCACGTTTGCTAGTCCGTAACCACGATCATTTCCTTTCGTTGAAAATCCTTTTTGAAAAATAGTCGTGATTTTTTCTGCCGGTATCCCTATCCCACTATCTATCACTTCAAACACAATATCGTGCCCAATATCCGTAACAAAGAAGGACACATTCTTTTCCTCTTGTGTACTCACCGCATCAAATGCATTGTCGATTATGTTTCCAAGAATCGTAATAAGGTGCGAAACTTTTATATGGTCTGGTAACGGATGAAGCGCACTATCTCCTTCAATATGAAAATCAATTTTCTTCTCAGATGCTGTTCCGATTTTCCCTAATAAAATTGCTTGTACTTTTGCATCATGAATTTGATGGAATAAAATATGATTTTGGCTTTGATGAATATTAGATTCTTGTTGGATAAATTCAATCGCCTCTTTGTAATGTCCTAACTGAAGTAATCCTGATAAGACGAAAAGTTTATTTGTAAATTCATGCGTTTGAGCGCGTAAGTCCTCAGAATACTTTCTTACCTCAGATATTGTGTTCACAAGGTTTTGCAGTTCTGTTTTATCTCTAAAACTACATACAATTCCTACCGTACTGTTATTTTCAAGTATCGGTGTCATATTTAAAATAAACACTTTATCTTGAAACGCGATTTCTTGATCGTTTTCTAGCACTCTTTCCATATTAAATTCTGGTAAAACTTTTGAAATGTGTTGCTGCATATAATCACAATTTACATGTAGCATTTCTTCTGCCGAGGTGTTCATCATCGTAATAAAACCGTTTTGATCAATAGCTATAATTCCTTCTTTTATAGATAGTAATATCGCACTTCTTTCACGGTATAACGCTGCAATTTCATTCGGCTCTAAACCGAGTGTGTCTTTACGAATACTACGTGCTAAAAGAATGCCGCCAATAATTCCGACTACTAATACAGCTAAGGAAAAGAGTATAATTTCTTTCGTTCTGCTCAGTATGTTAGATTCAATACCTTTTATTAAAAACTCTACTGTCACAACGCCTACGACTTGATCGTAGTCTCCGTTATGAACAATAATGGGCGCCTTCGCCATTAAAGCAGGACCACTTTCACCATTTCCTTCAAGCGTATAATAGCCACCAAAAGTAAGTGCTTCATAGTTATATGGATTGTTACTCTTTGTGCCAATTAACTCCGAATTAGAATGGGAATACGTCACCCCAAAGCGATCTTCTATAATGACAGTATCTGCACCAGCTTGCTCACGAACTTGTTCCGCAATGGATTGAATCGTATTTTTATGCTCGTTATTTTGAAAAGCATCTTTTATAGCTGGCATAAAAGAAAGCGACTTGGCTGTTTGTAGTGCTAGCTGCTCCACTTGGCGCTTCGTATCAACGGACTGAATGTAAACAAATATTCCTGCTAATAGGAGAACAACAAATAAAATTAACGTAATAATTAAGCTTACTATTTTCGTTTGCAATGACACTTTGCGTGATTTCTTCATTCTTCATATCCTTTGATAAAATATTCTAAATTATCAATCTCCCTTTTCTATTATTATGACAAAACGAATAAGGAAGCAACTATTAAAACTCTCCATGTACATAAAGTACAAAAAGAATAAAATTGTCATAATATTGAGATTTTATTTTACAGACAGTACAATTCAACTATAATGAACACGCTTTCATAATTATCATTTTATTTATAAGCAAGAGGAGGAATTATTATGGCTCAAGCAAAATCTAATCGAGTCGCCGGCAATATTTTCAAAGGTTCTGTCGGCAATTTAATTGAATGGTACGACTGGTACGTTTACTCTGCTTTCGCTGTTTACTTCTCAGCAGAGTTCTTTCCTAAAGGAGATCCAACGAGTCAGTTACTGAACACGGCAGCTATTTTCGCAGTTGGGTTTTTAATGCGCCCTATCGGAAGTTTATTAATGGGACGCTATGCAGATCGGCACGGACGCCGGGCAGCATTAACGCTTTCGATTACAGTTATGGCCGGTGGTTCTTTAATTATCGCCTGTACACCTAGTTACGAAAGCATCGGTATTATGGCACCAATTATTTTAGTTCTTGCCCGTTTACTACAAGGATTATCACTCGGCGGAGAGTACGGAACTTCCGCAACGTATTTATCTGAAATGGCTAGTAGTGGTCGCCGCGGCTTTTATTCAAGTTTCCAATATGTAACGCTCGTTGCCGGACAAATGGTTGCTTTAGGCGTTCAAATTGTTCTTCAGCAATTACTAAGCGAACCAGATATGAAAGCTTGGGGATGGCGTATTCCATTCATTATTGGAGCGATGGGTGCAGTAGCTGTATTATGGCTTCGCCGCACGATGGATGAATCAGAGCAATTCGCAAACATAAAATCACAAAAACGCGAAAGCGCAGGAACTGTTCGCGCTCTTATGAAGCACCCGAAAGCAGTATTAACAGTAGTCGGCCTAACATTAGGAGGCACTGTCGCATTCTATACGTACACAACATATTTACAAAAGTTCATGGTAAACACAGTCGGTCTTCCGAAAGAAGTTGTAAGCTGGATTAACTTTGTCGCACTACTTATTTTCGTCGTACTTCAACCAATTGCAGGACTACTATCCGATAAAATTGGACGCCGCCCACTATTAATGGCATTCGGTATTCTCGGAACATTACTAACAGCACCGATCTTCTTCTTCATGGAAAAAACGACAGAACCAATCGTAGCATTCTTACTCATGATGGTCGGTCTCATCATCGTTACTGGTTACACTTCTATTAACGCAATTGTAAAAGCAGAACTCTTCCCGACCGAAATTCGCGCACTAGGCGTAGGTTTACCATATGCACTAACCGTTGCGATATTCGGCGGAACAGCTGAGTTCATCGCATTATGGCTAAAGAGTATCGGAATGGAATCACTATTCTACTTCTACGTAGCCGGATGTATCGCGATAAGCTTTATTACGTATTGGCGTATGGCTGAGTCATCGAAGACTTCGCAGATTGAGGCGGAGCTTGGTGGTGGGGATAATTTAGTTAATAATAAATCTAGTTAAAATTATGTATTCTATAATCTTCGTTTATCTGAACTCGATTTACTTTATCTAAGAAGGCATAATTCATTAAGATATAATTTAAAAACCTCTACTTATATGTAGGGGTTTTTGTATGACGAAAAAACACGTATTATCGACAATTGCAAAAAGCCGGAGATTTTGCCAATGTAGAATCCATTGGTACTCACACCATGCGAAAAACCTTCGGCTATTGGTTCTATAAACAAATAAAAGATGTTGCTATGTTACAAGAAATTCTTAACCATAGCACACCACACATCCCCCTGAAATATATTGGAATTAATAAAGAAGAAAAAGATAATATTCTTGATACATTTCAAATTTAATTCACTTAAAATTACTATTTCAATCATCATAAAAAAGACCTTTTATTTTAAAATAAAAGGTCTTTTTTATAAACATATATGTATTAAGATTTATATTTTTTTACTGTACAAGGAATAGTTACAATGTACAAATCAATAGCATAGATTGTAACCCAGATACCTTTACCTTCAGCTTCTAACTTTTTATCTAGTTGAGACAAATGCTCTGAAACTTTTCTTTTTCCCCATCTTCTAGGAAACCATTGAAAAACCTTAGGAACATTATATTTTTTATTATACCAAGTATTCAATCTCCAAAAAATGAAAAAAACCAAAACAATAATTATGATGCGAAAAATATCAGAATATGAAATTCCTAAAACCATATTATATTTTCTCCATTTTCACTAAAACTCAGATAATTTACTTCTTAATTCTAATTCATCCTCTGTTTCGAAACCCTTAAATAATAAATGAATTATTTGATTATGATTAAAAAACACATTATATTCTTTTGATAAATTACCATGAGGATATGGACAAGAAACATAATCGCATAATTTATTATCAGCTTGTTGTTGCTTTCTTCCATAAATCATAAGAGGTTGATTAATTTCTTCTATAAGAGCTACAGAACCAATTGGTAATAATTAGCCTCCAATTGGAAAATAAGGGACAAACAAGGACAATCTACTCAGCTACCCTAAGATTTTAATGGTTTAATATTTTGATTTTCAAGTTTGCCTTCACAAATTCCTGTTAACACTGATAATAAGAAAAACAGGCCGTAACGGGCGATCAATTTGATCATAAAGGTCATACGCTTCGCCAAGTGGAACATCCGAATCATGTGGTTGTTCACCCTGTAACAATTACTAACAGCGCGTAGAAAACATTTGGATAAATAAGAGGCAAATAAATGATTAAAAAGTTGTAACCCCTACTATAAGAAATACTATTATTACCAAAGGAAGAATGATAATCATAAAGGATATTATTATTGTTAATAATGCTTTCCATGCTGAAAATTGGTGTGCTTCTCCTAAACATTTTAAGGAAATAATGATTGTCCAAATTCCAATAACTATATCAATTATGGCAAAAATAAGAAACAAAATCGTTAAAGTTATGCTACTCTCCATTTTCGGTGTCTCACTCGTAAAGTTTTCTATCCCAAACAAGAAAAATGAAGGCACCCAAACTAATATAAGAGAGTAAACGTAAGGGATATAAGAATAGGCAACTGAGTAACGTGTTTTCTCAAAGGTACCTTGTCCACCAAGTTTTTTTGCCACCCAATTAAATAACGCTGGTAGCAAAAAATAATAAATTAAGAAAGCAACGAAGGTACCGAATATAACCATTGAGATTAATGAAACTGGACTACTTATTGAATCCGCCATATTTTTAGAAGATGCTCGATCTAAAGTCTGTACGAATGAGCCTAATAAAATGAGTAAAAACACATTCTTAGGTTTGGATATAAAAATTTCTTTCATTGTATCACGTGGTTTTGTCCAAATGGAAAACCAAGGATTGAGTGCACGTTTAAATTGATTTTCTGGAGTTTCCATATAAAAAACATTCCCCTTTCTTAAAACATATTAAATATAATTTCCTAATCATTCCAGTTATGTACATATAAATATTAAAGCATAAATAGTCGATTATTTAAATGTAAATATTCAATCATTTAATTTCATCTGAAACTTAGGGGGATTGCTTCTTAACAATCCCCTCCATATTGCCTTGCATTTTTAACTATGGGCTGAGTAGTTACTTTCATTTTTGAGTACCTCACATTCTTTAATACATTGGATAAACAGTTATAATCTTACCATTAATAAGAACAAACCTAATTTCCATTCCTTGAGATGTTTTACCAGAATATAACCTTCCACCTATACATCTTTTATTGCTATAAGCCTCGTGAATGGCTTCCATAAGAAGAATGCGATTATATACTTGAAATGCAACAAATTCTCTTTAAAAGCCTATACGTATTTTCCCTCCATCTTCTATATGCTTCCGTAAATAATAATACTTATGGAGTTCTATAATCATATAAAACAAACCAAACGAAAACACTGTGCATGCACACATAAATACAATCGCACCCATCTGTTGTGTTGCAATGCTAAGAATTATATTAGCAATTAACTGCCCCGATCCCGCTGCAATAGCTGCTACTTTTACACCACCAGTTCCTTTCGATGATTTTGATTTTTTTCTTGGTTCCTGAAGTTTTTCAATATGATTTTTATAAAAAAGATACAAAGCAAAACCATACAAACCAAATGAAAGAATAAAATAGATGGGAGTTTGTAATTGTAACACTTCATAAGCATATTTTTGAGTTATAACCAATAATCCGACTGAACATATGGCGCCATATACTCCTCGAAATAGAGTGTATTGTAACTGTCGTTTCCGAGGATTGATAGCAATCAATATCGCCCACAAATTTAAAAAAATAACTGGAGGAGTTACTATATATACATAGAGTAATCGAAAAGGATTCGCAAAAGCAGGCAAAAGAACAAACACGTCTGCCCCCAAAAGGACAAGGACAATTACGTGGACTCTTATTTCATTTACAGGATAAAGAGCCATATAATGTGCAAAAGCTTTCTTATTAAAATCTATACTTTTTTTCATGTTAATTAAACCACCCTGCTACCGTTGACCAAGTTTTTTTCGCGCTCGTTTTCACCATATCCTTAATACTATCATCTTCACCATCACCATCTAAATCAACATCCCATTTTACACCTTCTGTGAAATATTATTCCCTTCTCGAAAAGAAGATCACCCCATTAATAAGATCTAGGCTTATCAAAAATTTCAAAAAGCCGGAGATTTTGCCGGTATCGAATCTATTAGGACTCACACCATGCGCAAAACCTTCGGCTATTGGTTCTATAAATAAACAAAAGATGTCGCTATGTTGTAAGAAATACTCAATCATAGCACCTCACAAATTACACTTAAATATATTGGCATCAGTAAGGAAGAAAAAGATAGTGTACTAGATACGTTTTGTATTTAATTCAATTGTAATAAAAAACTATATTTTCAACAATTTCTCACGTAATATCAATTCATTTTCAGTCATGTAACCTCTGTGTAATTCTTCTACAATCTTATCGCAATTAAAGCATAATACTTTTTCATCACCTAAATAACCAACTGGATAAGGAACACCTACATAGTCAAAATCACGTTTATCTGCTGAAATAACCATTCTTCCGATAATCATAATGATTGGTTCTACACCTTTTAGTTTAACAACTGAGCCAATAGGTAATAGTTTCATTTATTTGCTCTCCTTTTTCTTTTTATATCTGAATATAAATTCTAAAATAATTATAAAAGCAAATCCAATAGATAATTGAATGACTGTAAAAAGGATTTTTTCTTTTGAAGAAGCTTCAGGTAAATTACATATTACTACAAGGGGAATAAGTACCCCAACAATGGTAAGAATCCTTAACAATTTATTCATATTTTGAATTCCCCTATCACATAGGTAATATCATTTCTTGTTAAATTTACTATGTACCAGTTCAAAAAATTTATTTGCACCAAGTGAAATTGCACCAATAATAAGAACCCCAATAATAAAATAAATCTTTTTAAATAAACTGTAAGGAGATAAAATAGCAACTACAAGAAGTATTATAATTGCAACGAATGTGACTAATTTTCCAACTTTAAATGCTTGCATATCAGCTTTCCTCTTTCTTTGGTTTTTCAAATTTGATAAATCCTCCAAGGCCAAACTCTTCCCCGAAGTATCCCCCGGTTTCAGCTCCAAGCTTTACTTTATAACCGAATGTACCTAATCCTAATTCCCCTTTTGCTATTACATCATGGTCTCCTATAAATGGAACGAAATCTGGGATATGAAAAAGATTTAACTCTGCTTCATATTTGTTAGCAGTAAGTTCCGATGCAATTTTTAATGTATATTGATCCACACCTGTTGTAAAGTTTGCTTCGCCAAACTTTTGAGTAATGGTTAACTCTTGCGGAGTAAACCTAATAGGTCCAATGGGCCCAATAAAAGTAGTAATTGGAACCTTTATTTTTGTTATTTTAAAGGAGTTTTCTAAAGCAGATCCCTCTATTTTTGCTCCAATAATATTTCCAGCCATTAAATCATCTTTAGCAGCATCAAAAGAAAAAGGCACATTTACATCTATTTTTCCAGATAAAGCTTTCATGTTCCACTCGCTGTTATTACCAAGAGGCTCCTTACCATCAATCACAGAACCTTCTAAAACTCCTCCAACACGATCTCCATCTTTCCATTCTGCTTTACCTGTAAAATATTTAATGTTATCCTTATCATCTTTTTTAGTTCCTGCCTGTGCTATTTTATCAGCTTCATGAGTTTTCTTTTCTGTAATTTTTTGAATAGATGTTGTCCATCCCATGTTCAATACTTGCGTACTAAATGTACCGCTGACAACACTAAACCCTTTCCCACTTTGGACTTCCGCAAGACCTGCAGCAATACTCGCTGCTAATTGAATTGCTGTACTATAATTATTACTAGAGGTCTGATTGAATTGATACAAATGATCCAGCTTTTCTTGCAGTTTTTGCCTCATAACAATAAAAAGATTTACCATGGCATCCATACCCGGAATTGGCATAGCTTGATTGACAGCTTCCATACTTGTTTTCATTCGGTCAATTTCTCGAATTTGTTCTAACACTTCTTGTTCAATAACATCAGTTGAAGCTACCTGTGATTGAAATTGACTTGGAAAGGCATTATTCTGACGGATTAGTTCTTCACATAAGTAAATAATTCCTTGTGCTAGAGGACGAAAAGTTTGTACAAAAAATGATTTTGCACTGCTATACGTTTGCCCTTGTAACACAGTATCAATTGCAAAGGCATCAATTGACTGAATGACTTGTTCCATACCTTGAATAGTAGCGTTACATACAGCATTCATACTTTGAGTTTGGCCTTGTACTTCTCCTAAATACATATTTAAGCTCATGCATTGACCTCCCTCGCTAATTGTTGTTGTTGATAGGAAAGGTCGTTTTCTAAATCACTAAGGTTTCGTCTTTCTTTAAGCAACGTTTCTTTTTGGTTTTCTAATTCAAATGTGACTTTTCGTTCAATATGTTGTGCCTCTTGATATGTATTCATAAAAAACTGAGACATTTCTCTATCACCATGCCAAGTTCCTAAAATTCGATCAAACAAACGATGGTTTCGACCTCTCCATTCATAAAAATCTGCTTCCGCTTGCTCCTGAATGTGAATCGCGAATTGATTTCGGTCCTGTTCTTCAAATACATTTCGTAACTTTTGATTTACTTGATTAATTTGTTTTTCAATATCTTGGCTCATCTTTTTCCTCCTACTATTTTACTTTACGTAGGTTGTCACATTAGCGAAAAGTGTTGTGAAGTGCGTTATCCATTCTCTCAAATTCATTAGATACCGAATGAATATTATCAACCGCTTGTTGAAAGGCAGCGGAAAATTGTTTCGTCAAGTCTAAAACTTGCTGATTCGCTTCTTGTGCTTTGAAGTTAACAGATAATGTTGTACGCGTCGCTTTTGTTATAGAACGACTTGTTGCACTTTGAATCCTATCAGAGGCTGATCCCATTTTCGTAGCAATTTGCGTTGCTGTTTGTAAATTACTTTGAAATTGTCCCATTCTTTCAAACCCTTTCTATAAGTTTTCCAGACGCACCAAAGAAATCTCATTAAATATATATCCCTATCAATATCACTCGCTAGGCATGCAATCAAATGAGCCATACAATATAAGCTGTATGGCTCATTTGAAATACTTGTTATATAGAGTAAAACAATTTTTATTTCAAACCGAAATTACGTGATAATTCTTCATCATGAGAAGCAACAGCCTCTGCAGTTTTATTAAGCTGCATATTAATTTCTTGTAATAGCTGTGCAAAGTTTTGTACCTTTGGCTTTAATTGATTGAACTGTTGGTCAAAACCTTCAAAAGCACGTCCTTCCCATTCTCCTCTTAATTCATTTTGCAAGTTTTGTAGTTGACTTAAAATGTCCTCAATTTGATTTGCACCTTGTCCATATCGAGCCGCTTTCGATTTAAGCTCCTCTGGTGACATACGAATTTGTCCAGCCATTTTCATTTCCCCTTTAATACATAATGAGCAAAATATTTATTGGTTAATTTTACTAAACACATTATAATCTATTATTCTGAACTTTTAAACGTTTTATCTTTCTATTGAATATTAGAATATGAATATTCAATTCTAATCGTTAAATATCCTACTTTTTCTAGCTTTACAAGATTTCATGCAAAAAAGACCACCAAAAGGCAGTCCCTCAAAACTCAATCCCATCCCACGCTCCACTACTTTCTCATACAAATAATTCGCAACGATAGTATCTACTACAGCCAAACCAACTGATTTGAAAATAGTAATCTCTTCATCATTTTCGTGACCAGCTTTTCCCCCTTATAATTTAACCAATTTCGGCGTGGAGATTGCTAGTTTTATCAAAATTTGAAGATTACCTGTTTCTAGATCCTATTCAATTAAGCAATCCTACAAATGCCTCTTCTTCCTCATCTATAAAACCTACAAATATAATTCCTTCAATATCCTCATGATTAAATACAAATGTATAATCAGGATTCATGTATCCTTCTGGATAAAAACAGCCAATATAGTCATACATCACAAGTTCTTTAATCCCAAGTTTTTGTTTTCTTCCATAGTTATTTATGTGAATTCAGCTCGTTTTTTTGTTTTGGGTGAAAAAATTTTTAACTTGATAGCAATGTGGTGCTGCCCCTATTAGGCAAATTCGACAAAGAAAAGATACCCAAAGGTGCCTTCCTCCCACTTGAACCATCTTAATTTTATTGTGTTGTTATTATATAAGAAAAGAAGACATCACTTAAGATGTCTTCTTTTCTTGTACACTTGGTGTTAAGAAGGTATTTATTGCTTAAAAACCATAAAAAAATA
>NZ_JBNLYC010000120.1:0-13207 GCF_050172015.1 Bacillus sp. GMa5/1
AGGCGAAAAATAGAGGGTTGATGAAATTGCGCGGGTAAATATGGAAAAATAGATGAAAAAAATGAAAACTGATAGATTTTTTCGTTGTGAAATTGACTTTTAGTGAAGTTGCGATAATAATCATGGAAGAGGTGATATGATGAAACGAATAAGTAGTCTTTTCTTCAGTAGTTTATTGGCATTAATGCTGATCTTAAGTGGATGTGCAGGAAAAGAACAAAAAACAGAGAAACAGACAGGTAATCAAGCTACATCGGTAGAAAAAATTAGTGATAATATTTTAGATGAAATGGAAGGACCACCTAAAAATGGTCATACGATTGAAAGACATGTAGGCAAGTCAGAAGAGGATTTGAAGAATCGCTTGAAGACAGATAAAGTGTCAGCCGCAAGTACATACTATGATAAAGAAACAGCGACGAAAGCTGTAAAAGATAGCTTGAAGCAACATGACAAGGAAATTCAAGATTGGTTAAAAAATTCTAAAGAGGCTCGTCTCGTAGTAAATACAACTCATTCATTCCCTGTTGGAAAAACGGTAATAAAGAAAAATATGAGTGTAAAAGACAAGTTGGTAAAAACTGTTACTGTTTTAGCAAGAGATAAGTCAGGGGAATTAGGGTTTAAGATTATTACTTCTTATCCATCTGATAAATAAGAAGGGGGAGTACATTATGTATATGACATTACAATACTTTCTTAAATCGTACTGTACGTTAAGTATTCATGAGGATGAAATAGTAAGCGTGATGGAAGAGTTTATTGAACAAGAAGACGAAGAAATTGTTTTGAAATTACGTGATGAATTAATAAATATGAAGAAAAAGAACGCGTGGGAAGAGGCGTGTGTATTAGCTGCGAAGCAAGGAAATCGTATGTGGTCTTTAGAAGAAACGAAAGACCATCTTGAAACTTTTTTACTATTACTGCAAAAGAAAAAGGCGTGATTTAATCACGCCTTTTTCTTTATACTATTCGGTTGATAGTATCTATTCCTTTGGAGCGCTTTTATATACGCTTTTTGAAATTTGTCCATTTGATATTACTTCCCCGTTTTGTGTTACTTTTTTATACGTAACCGCTGTGATTTTATCACTAGTTCTACTAATTACTTGAGAAGAAACTTCAACATTTTTACCAGTATTTGTACCGAAAATGCGTGTAGTAATACTACCTCCATTTGAAAATGCTTGAATATAAATATGATTGCCTGTATTATTTTTAAATTTTAAATCTGGACCATAATCTGCTACTGCTGCATCTTGCCCAAGTGGTAAATAATTTACTGGCATAGAATGATTGCTTCGAGAAACAATTCCTAAATCAGCCCTTAAAGCTGCGCTGTATAAAGTACTACTGACTTGGCAAACTCCTCCGCCTGCACTTTGTATTACTTTACCTTGTGAATATACTGCTGCAGATTTGTAACCATGTGCAGCATCAGTTACGCCAACGCGGCCGTTAAAACTAAATGTTTCATCAGGTGCCACAATAACCCCACTTAAAGTATTAGCTGACTTATTTACGTTAAATGATTGATTTCCGTTACGGCCAGCCATTGGAGTAGAATATTCAGCAATGACTTCTTTAATACCCATTTTCTGTATATCTTCTGTAGAACGTTCTGGTTTTATGAATGTAACTGGTAATGTAACATCTGATTTACCAGTAGTAATAGCTTCGTTTGTTAAACTGTTTAGTTTTCCTTTATCAATTTTTTCTCCGTTTTGGCTTTGACTAACATTTACTGTTGAGCCTTCAATGCTTAATTCTGCATTAACAGGATTTTTTAATGTTTCATTATATTTATCTTTTATAAAGGTTTCATAAGCTGTTGCATTTAATTGTGGTGTTAATTTATAGTCACGTTTTAATTCACCGTTTTCAGCTTGCTTGCGCATTTTGTAACGATTCATTACGTTTCCTTCTTGTTCTTTGAAGATTTTGTCAATAATTTCTTTCTCTTTATAATTTACCCCTAAATCTTTCCATGTGTAAGTTTGTTTATCGTTTTGGAATATGTAGGTAAGGGATTTTTGATCTAATTCAGTTACCCTTTGATTAATAATTGCTTGAATATCTTTCTTATTTTTTCCATCGAGAGAAATACCTTCAAATGTAGTATTTGGTAATGCAGTAGTATCTAATTGATTATTTAATTTGGATACATATTGATATCCCCCAACACCGCCTACACAAAGTAATATGCCCCCAGCAATTGCAGAACCAATCAGTATTTTACTTAGCTTCATTTATTTCCCCCCAGAAATTTATGTATAAATATATGTATTACATTTTTTGTATAAAAATGATGAAAATAACATTATGTACGTACTAGTATACTATTATTTTCACTGTGTGTGTAATGTTTTCATAAAAAATGTTACATTGCTGTAATAATTGTCACTTCTTGTCACAATGTGTATGAAAAATATGTTGAAAAATATAATAAAAAGGCTGTCTAGAATGATCTAGCAGCCTTTTTATTATAATTTTTTATGTTCATTTTTATTCGTAACACCGAGATGTTTTTGAAGGGTAGTTGAAATAGTATCGACGCTTTTTTCATTTGGCACGTAATAATAAATACCACCTATATATTTATCTGTACCTTCTACTTGCATTTTTTCCATCTTTAAATTTGAATCCATTGAATTTTTTGTAATTGTCATCATATCATCAAAAGTTAAATTGGTTTTTAAGTCTTTATCGACAGCGTCTAGTAGGCCACCGATTTTATTAATGGAATTAAGAGATAGTGCCTTTTCAGCAATGGCCTCTAATACAAGCTGTTGTCGTTGGCCACGCATATAATCACTATCGATGTGACGAGTTCTAGCTAGTGCCAGTGCCTCTTCTCCATTTAAATGTTGACGTCCTTTTTTTAGATGAATTGCATCTGCTTCATCTTTACTATTTTGCTCTGTGAATTCAACTGGAACGTCCACAGTAATGCCACCAAGAGAATCAACAATTTTAATAAAGGATTTAAAATTGAATTTTACATAATAATCAACTGGAACATCTAAAAAGTTCTCTACCGTATCAATTGTGCTGTCTACACCACCGAATACGTGCGCATGTGTGATTTTATCGTATTTATCACGTGATTTAATGTAGACGCGTGAGTCACGTGGAATGCTTACAAGTTTAACGGATTTATCGTTTTTATTAATTGTTGCAAGTAATAACGCATCTGTTCGAGTTGCTTTTCCATAATCTTTTTCCCTAATATCACTTTCATCAACACCCATAATTAGTACGGAAATGTTGTCGGTCATAGGTTTAACAGCTTTTTCACGTTTACTGGACTTTTCTCCTCGACCTAGTTCAGCATAAGCATTATTTAAGACGGACTTTGCTTTACTGTATATATGGAAGGAGTAGCCTCCTGCTCCAAGTGCTACAATTAGTAATGGAATAAGAAGGAACCAAAGTAGGCGTTTTTTCTTTGAGCGTCCTTTTTTGGCTCGCGTATTGTTGTTCGTGTCGGATTTCATCATTTTTTCTCCTTTAAAACTATCAAAGTGTATACATTTAGAAGTGTATTCAAACACATAAAAAATATTTTACGCTAAATAAAAGCGATTGTACATGTATAAAAAATAGATGTCTTGATTATTTATCCGGTATTAACGAGCAGTAAAACGCCCACCTCAAAGTCCAGTGAATACAATGAAGTTAGGTGGGAGATAACTGCCCGTAAATACCCGATTGATGAAGGCTAATAATCAGAGTGGGGATAGCCCCACTCTGATTAAAGTTTCACTTTATAAGACACCTATTCGTTATTGTATACAAAAGATAGGGATAAGAAAATGATAAAATTTTACCTAATTACAACATAATGCTTACGATAATTGCAGATAAAATACTAACGAGAGTAGCTCCATATAGTAATTTAAGGCCAAACCTCGCAACAACGTTTCCTTGTTCTTCGTTTAGTCCTTTTACCGCACCTGAAATAATACCAATGGAAGAAAAATTGGCAAAAGATACAAGGAAAACAGAAATAATACCAACTGTACGGGGAGAAAGGCTATTAGAAATTTTACTAAGGTCCATCATTGCGACAAATTCATTCGTTACAAGCTTCGTTGCCATAATGCTACCAGCTGCTACAATTTCAGAGCTTGGTACACCGATAAGGAATGCGATAGGTGCAAATACGTAGCCAATTAATTGTTGGAACGTAATACCGAATATAATGAGGAACAAGTCATTAATACAACTAATTAATGCGACAAATCCGATGAGCATAGCGCCGACAACAATGGCTACACGAAAACCATCAAGAATATATTCTCCAAGCATTTCAAAAAAGCTTTGTTTTTCACCTTTGATTTCTAAAATATCTTCGTCATCTTTAACGTCGTAAGGGTTAATGATGAGTACGATAATAAAACCGCTAAATAAATTGAGAACGAGTGCAGTTACTACATACTTAGGTTCAATCATTGTCATATAGGCACCTACGATAGACATAGATACGGTTGACATAGCGGAGGCACAAAGTGTATAAAGACGGTGTTTTGGAATTTGAGCTAATTGCTTTTTCACTGTAATAAAAACTTCTGATTGGCCGACAATGGCAGAAGCGATAGCGTTGTAAGATTCTAATTTCCCAAGACCATTTATTTTACTAAGAAAGTACCCGATCCAACGAATGAAAAATGGTAGTATTTTGAAATGTTGTAATATACCAATTAAAACAGAAATAAAGACGATTGGTAATAATACAGTAAGGAAAAATGGCATTTCACCTTTATTTGCAAGACCACCAAATACGAAATTTATTCCATTAGCAGCATACTCGAGTAGCTTTGTAAACAAACTGGAAATGATTCTAATAAGTATGAGGCCGATTTCTGTATTTAATAGTAAATAGGTTAAAATTAACTGTATAATAAGCATGATAAAAATTGGTTTAAATTTAATATGCTTCTTATTATTGCTAGCAATATAAGCGAGCAAGAAAACAACAATTAATCCGACGAAAAAAGTAATGAATTTCATGGTAAGCCCCCTAAAAGAGATATTCTGCTATATATGTTTTTCATTTCAAGGGAGAATATGCATCTTTGGTAAAGAAAGGAATAGAGAGAGTATGAATATATGTAGAGTGCATCACGTTGCAATTATTTGTTCGAATTATGAGACGTCAAAGGATTTTTATACTAGAATATTAGGGTTTAAAGAAATGAATGAAGTATATAGAAAGGAACGAGATTCTTATAAATTAGATTTATGTGTAGGAGAAGAGTATCAAATCGAATTATTTTCATTTCCAAATCCGCCTGAGCGCAAAAGTTTTCCAGAAGCAGCCGGTCTTAGACATTTAGCATTTGCTGTTACAAATATAGAAGAAGCTGTGAAGCATTTAAATCAATGTGGTGTTGAGACCGAACCGATCCGTATTGATGAAATAACGGGGAAGAAATTCGTCTTTTTCCAAGACCCTGATGGTTTACCTTTAGAATTGTATGAGGTTTGAAAATTGGTGGATTTTATATAGAGTTGCTTTCCAATAATTGAAGAAACTAAAGTGAAACTTCTTTTTAAAAGGAGGTGTAACTTTAGCTAAGAAAGCTAAAGAGCATATGTGGATATTTTAAAATTATTGATGGTAGTCATTCTTATTGGGTTAACAGCATTTTTTGTGGCTGTTGAATTTGCAATTATTAAGGTACGTAGCAGTCGTATTGATCAACTCGTTAGCGAAAAAAGACGAGGCGCACTGGCCGCTAAAAAGGTAACTACAAATTTAGATGAATATTTATCGGCCTGTCAGCTAGGTATTACAATTACTGCTTTAGGGCTCGGGTGGTTAGGGGAACCAACCATTAAACATTTACTCGAGCCGTTGTTTTTAAAATTGCAATTCTCACCTACAATTTCCAGTACAGTTTCATTTATTATTGCCTTTGCAGTAATTACATTTTTACATGTTGTCATTGGGGAACTTGCTCCAAAGACATTTGCTATACAAAAAGCAGAACAAGTTAGCTTATTGTTATCGAAACCACTTATTTATTTTTACCGAGTTATGTATCCGTTTATTTGGGCTTTGAATGGTTCAGCGAGGGTTGTAACTGGTTTATTCGGATTACATCCAGCTTCTGAACATGAAGTAGCTCATTCAGAAGAAGAATTAAGGTTAATCTTATCTGAGAGCTATGAGAGCGGAGAGATTAACCAAAGGGAATTTAAATATGTAAATAATATTTTTGAATTTGATAATAGAGTAGCAAAAGAAATTATGGTACCTCGTACGGAAGTTGTAGGCTTATATGAGGACGAACCATTTGAAACACATATTAAAGTAATCGCGCAAGAAAAGTACACGAGATATCCTGTATTTGGTGAAGATAAAGATGAAATTATTGGGATGGTTAATGTAAAAGATTTATTTATTCGTTATATGGATGGTAATCGGGACGAGGAGTGCTCGATTATGCCATATACAAGGCCAGTTATTGAAGTGCTAGAAAATATTCCAATTCATGATTTACTATTACAAATGCAAAGAAAACACATTCCATTAGCTGTATTATATGATGAATATGGTGGTACAGCAGGGATTGTTACACTAGAAGATATTTTAGAAGAAATTGTTGGAGAAATTCGAGATGAATACGATGAAGATGAGAATCCACCTATAGAGCATGTAAGTGAAGGCTATAAAATCGTAGAGGGAAAAGTGCTTATTAGTGAAGTAAATGATTTGCTTGGCATACATTTAATTGCTGATGATGTAGATACAATTGGTGGCTGGATTATGGTACAAAAACAAATCGTTGCTGAAGGAGATATTATTGAGAAACACGGTTTTTATTTTAAAGTCCTTGAAAAGGATATGCATCAAATTAAACGAGTGGAAATAAGGAAAGTAGGAGAATGATTTTCTATAAACTTTAATAAAAAGGATATACAGAAAAATAAATGTTTGCGCTTTCAAAAAAGGTACTATATAGTGAAGGTGGATACTGAAAAATTCTTCTGAATGATACTCGTGTTTTTAGAGGGCGGATTTTTTGGATAAGGATTTAGAATGAAAAAGTATAGGTGATAAAAATGATAGCAACGAAGGATATACGTATAGAAAAAGATTTTTTAGGTGAAAAAGAAGTACCAAGTGCAGCTTATTATGGTGTACAAACATTACGTGCTGTAGAAAACTTCCCAATTACAGGATATCGCATTCATCCATCACTCATTACAGCAATGGCAATTGTGAAAAAAGCGGCGGCACTTGCGAATATAGATACTGGTTACTTAGCTAAAGACATTGGACATGAAATTGCAGAAGCAGCGCAAGAAATTGTTGATGGAAAGTTTCATGATCAATTTATCGTGGACCCTATTCAAGGCGGAGCCGGAACTTCTATTAATATGAATACAAATGAAGTAATTGCGAATAGAGCGTTAGAACGTATGGGATATGAAAAAGGTGCGTATGCGAAAATTAGCCCAAACACTCATGTGAACATGGCCCAATCAACGAACGATGCGTTTCCAACAGGGATTCATATTGCAACTCTTATGATGTTAGAAAAGCTTCTTATTACAATGGAAGAACTTCATTCTGCTTTTCGTAAAAAAGCAAAAGAGTTTGATCACGTTATTAAAATGGGACGCACACATTTACAAGATGCAGTTCCAATTCGCCTTGGACAAGAATTTGAAGCGTATAGCCGAGTGCTTGCGCGCGATATAAAAAGAATTAAACAGTCTCGTCAACATTTATATGAAGTGAATATGGGGGCGACAGCTGTTGGTACAGGATTAAATGCAAATCCTACGTATATTGAACAGGTGGTAAAACATTTAAGAACGTTTAGTGGGTTCCCACTTGTTGGTGCAGAGCATTTAGTTGATGCAACGCAAAATACAGATGCATACACAGAAGTATCTGCAGCACTTAAAGTATGTATGATGAACATGTCTAAAATTGCAAACGATCTTCGTATTATGGCGTCTGGGCCACGTGTTGGGTTGGCTGAAATTCAATTGCCAGCACGTCAGCCAGGTTCATCGATTATGCCAGGTAAAGTAAATCCAGTTATGGCAGAAGTGATTAACCAAGTCGCATTCCAAGTAATTGGAAATGATCATACAATTTGCCTAGCATCAGAAGCGGGACAATTAGAGTTAAACGTAATGGAGCCTGTGCTTGTATTTAATTTAATTCAATCTATTAGTATTATGAATAATGGATTCCGTGTATTCCATGAATATTGTATTGAAGGAATTACAGCAAATGAAGAATTGCTGAAGCAATATGTTGAGAAAAGTGTTGGAATTATTACAGCAGTTAATCCTCATATTGGTTATGAAGCAGCATCTCGTATTGCACGTGAAGCGATTGAAACAGGAAAATCTGTTAGGGAGTTATGTTTAGAGCATGGTGTACTGACAGAAGAGGAATTGGATATTATTTTAGATCCATTCGAAATGACTCACCCTGAAATTGCTGGAGCTTCTTTATTAAAAAATAAAGAAATGTAATGTGAAAAACACCGATCCATTTGGATCGGTGTTTTATTTTTAAAAGATATTAAATACAGCGTTTAATTGAAGTAAGCTAATAACAGCTAAGAAGATTAAACTGTATTTCATTGCTGTTTTAAATAGAGCAGATTCTTTACCAACTAGTCCAACTGCGGCACAAGCAACTGCTACAGATTGTGGTGAAACCATTTTTGCCATTGTACCACCTACTACGTTTAAGGCAACGAGTGTAGAAGGAACGATGTTTAACTGGTCTGCTGTTACTGCTTGAAGTGGTGCGAATAAAGAACCACTTGAAACTACTGAACCTGTAATGAATACGCCAATCCATCCTAAGATTGGAGAAAGAATTGGGAATGCATTACCAGTAGAAGAGAATGCAAGTCCAAGTGTAGATGACATACCAGAGTAGTTCTCTACGTAAGCTAATGCGATAACGCTACAAATTGTATATACTGGAGCTTTTAATTCTTTCATTGTTTCAATCATTAATTCTTTAACCATTTTACCTTTTACGCGGTAAACGATAAGTGAAACGATAATTGCTAGTACAATCGCAGTAGTTGTAGAAGAGAATACATCAAATTTGAAAACAGCTGCGAAAGGTGTATCAGCTTTTGTAATTGGTGTAGTTTTCATAACAGCATTATGAAGACCAGGGAACTGAATGTTAAATACTAAGTTTGCTAACGCACCATCTGGAGCAAATAAAGCTTTAATCGGTTTTAAGTTAAAGATTGTTACAAATGCAGTTAAGAATACGAATGGAGACCAAGCATATAAAATTTGATTGAATGTATGTGATACTTTAGTTTCTTGTTTTTCTTCTTTAGTAGAAGATTTTGGTTGCCAAACACGTAAGAATAATGCAAGAGAGATCATACTTACAACGGCTGCGAAAATATTAGTAAGTTCTGCGCCTAAGAAGTAAGTTACAGCGAATTGAGTAATAGCGAAAGAAACACCACTTACAAGAATACCTTGCCAAGTTTCTTTAATACCTTTAATTCCATCGACCATTGAAACAAGTAAGAAAGGTAAGATAACACTAATGAAAGGTAAAATAAGAACAGTTTGACGACCAATAGTTAATGCGTCAAGTTGAGTTAATTGTGCTGGTACTGTAACTGGAATACCCATAGCACCCATAGCACCACCAGCAATATTAGCTACTAAACAAATACCTGCTGCTTTTAATGGATTAAAGCCCATACCTACAAGTAGTGCAGCTGTAATAGCAACTGGAACCCCTAGACCAGCTGCGCCTTCTAAGAAAGCACCGAAAGAATAAGCGATTAATAATACTTGTAAACGTTGATCATTTGTAATGCTTGAAATACTATCGCGAATAATATTGAATTGCTCTGTTTTAACAGTTAATTTGTAAAGGAAAATTGCGGCGATAACGATAGTACAAATTGGATAAAATCCAGATAAAACACCGAATCCGACAGATGCTACAGCTACTGTTGCTGGCATTTTATAAACAAATATTGCAAGGATAATAGCGACAATTACACTATAAAGACCAGCCATGTAACTTTTCATTTTGAATCCCATTAAACAAATGATGAAACAAAAGATTGGAAGTGCTGCGATTAGTGCAGATAACCAAATATTGTTTAATGGGTCATAAATTTGTGTCCAAGTACTCATAATAATGACAACTCCTATCTATTATATGTGAAGAAATTCACATTATTTGTGAAACTATTCACAATCAACTTACATGCTTAGTATATTCTCCTTCAACACTATTGTCAACGTAAAAAAGTATAATTATTCCATAATAGTGTTAAAAGAAAAGCTTTGTTCATAAAGTAGACAAAAAACACACTCAAATGAATTTAAGTGTGCTGTATAAACTATGTGCATATTATTTTGCTTATTCAGATGGCATGTTCCTTATAGGCGTATATTAGATGAAGTCTTTTATATTAAGTATAAAGTTTGATATATGCAATTATCTGTCCTGTTTGATCTAGTGGGGGGAACGGTGAGTGGATTTAATAGGAAGTTTTGCACAACAATCCAACCGCTTGCAATACGAATAAAAAATAAGAAACAAATTTTTAATATCACATCATCTCTTTTTACTGAAAATTCCTTTTAGCGTAACAAAGAGGTTAATTATAGTTCAACTACATTACGATAGGTTATCAATTATAGACGGTATTTTACAATACCGTTACTGTGCATTTCAATGAGGTGAAAATATAACAAAAAGCCTGATAAAACAACGTTTGCAAGCAAAGTATTCGTAGGCCATTATTTTGCTTTTTCGTTATATCATATAGTATAATATTCAAAATCAGCAAGGATTTTTTCCTGAATTTTTGCTGATGAAGATGGAAAAATTTTTCGGCTTTATAGGTTGATAAAGTTATGTCGTAACAGGAAATATAAGAACAGATATATAAATAAATAAAAAGAACATAAAAACGCAAATAAAAACGAAAATGAGGGGAACTTTATGAGCCAAAATCAATTCGAATGTCGTATTTCAGAAGAAGATGTACAAATGTTAAGAGCGTTAGCTCACCCACTTCGTCTACGTCTAGTAATGGAACTTATGCAAAGAGGAACATGTAATGTAACACAGCTACAGGAAGTATTAGAAATTCCACAATCAACTGTTTCACAACATTTAACGAAGTTAAAGCAAAATAAAGTAGTACGCTTTGAAAGACGAGGATTAGAAGTGTATTATCAAATCCATAATGATAAAGTAAGTGCGGTAGTAAAAACATTATTTTCTTAAAATTTGAATATTATGGAAAAAGACGTGTAGAATATACGTCTTTTTTTATTTGTCAGAAAGGTAGCGAGAGAGTAAATATTAGCATGTGAGGAAGAAATGACTATCAATCAACATGCTGCCTTACGGAATATATTCTAAAAGGAAAAGAAAAAATAGAAAGGAGTGTAGTAAGCAAAAGGAGGGATAGTAGTATGGATGTAAAACGTGTGAAGCAAATTTTATCTTCTTCAAGTAGAATTGACGTTACATATGAGGGCGTACCAGTATGGATTGAGAGCTGTGATGAGCAGAAGGGGAGTGCTCAAGTGTATGATGTATCTAATCCTGGTGAGAGCGTTCATGTGGACGTGACAGCTTTAGAGGAGAAGTAATAAAAAAGACGCTTCTAATTTTAGAAGCGTCTTTTTGTGTGTTATTCCATCATACTCGCAACTTTTTTAGAGAAGAGAAGGAGTACAAGTCCTAAGACGATAACGATAATACCGATACTTGCAAATACTTCAAGGTATCCTAATGATTGTGTAAAGGAAGCAAGTTTACCTGCTAACCAGTTAGCCATACCCGTACCAGCTAACCATACACCCATTAATAATGATGCTAATTTTACAGGAGCGATTGCACTTACCATTGATAGACCGATTGGTGATAAGAATAACTCACCAATTGTATGGAAGAGATAAGTGATAACGATGAATAATAAATTCGCTTTTACAGTTATATCTGCTTCACTACTTCCAGTTTTTAGAACTGCTAATGTTAAAACAAGATAACCTATACCTAGTAAAATCATACCAAATGCCATTTTTGTTGGCACGTTTAAATCACCGCGTTTTGTTTTAGAAAGTTTTAACCATAGCATAGATACAAATGGTGCAAGTAGTACGATGAATGCTGGATTAACGGATTGGAACCAAGATGTTGGAACTTCCCAACCGAAAATTGTACGATCTACAAATTTATTTGTATAAAGTGTTAAAGAACTACCAGCTTGTTCAAATCCTGCCCAGAAGAATACTACGAAACAAGTTAAAATTACAATTGCCCAAGTACGATTTTTCTCTTGTTTTGTTAAAGGTTTCTTTTCGATTACAGGTTGATCTTTTGATTTTTTACCAACAACTGTTGTTCCTGCTTTACCAAGATAACGAGGAGCTAATAAGTTGAAAACAATTTGTCCAATAATCATACCGATACAAGCTGCTAAGAATCCGTATTTATATCCCATTACAATAACGCCATTAGCGCTTGTTTTAAAGAAATCTTCTGCTAAAAATCCACAAATAAGTGGAGCAAAGAAAGCACCTACGTTAATACCCATATAGAAGATAGTAAATGCACTGTCACGACGTGAATCATTTTCGCCATACAATTCACCTAACAGTGTAGAAATATTTGGTTTGAAGAATCCATTACCAATAACTAATAGTATTAATCCAAGGAATAGTCCTGTTTTTGTATTCATTGAGAATAGTACAAAATTGCCGATTGCCATAATGATTCCGCCGAGAGTAATGGCATGACGTCTTGTGATATAATGATCCGTTAGCCATCCGCCTATAATTGGCATGAAATATACTGCCGCTGTAAAAGTACCATATAATTGCACTGCGACTGCCTTATCAAATCCTAACCCGCCACTAACAGCAGCAGTTGTTAAATAAAGAACTAAAAGGCCGCGCATTCCATAATAACTAAATCTTTCCCACATTTCTGTTAAGAACAACAAGTACAACCCTGGTGGATGTTTTTTTGGTGATTGTTGCTCTCCAGCTTTGTCTAATTTTAAAGCTGCATCCATTTTTGTTTCCCCCTAATCCTGTATAACGGATATTTATGTAATCATTTTAATTTACAAAATATTTAGAAGTCAATAGAATTATATGGAAATAGAAAGAAAATTTCTAAAAAAGTTCTATTTTTCTTCGACCGTTACTG
>NZ_JBNLYC010000121.1:0-13177 GCF_050172015.1 Bacillus sp. GMa5/1
TTTGTCATAATAATATTATTGTCTCAGTTTTCTTATACAAGGAGAGTTGTATTTATGTCGTTTTCATGGAAACGTTTCTTACAAATCGGGAAAATTGTCTTCCCATTTGTTGTATTAACAATTGTATTCTTTCAAGCAAAAAAAGAATTAGCGGGCATTTCTTTTTTAGAAGCGATTGATACAATTAAAAACATTCCAACTGGAGGAGTCTTTTTAGCAATTACACTTGGTGCATTCGCTGTATCAACAATGTTCTTTTATGACTATGTTATGCTTCGTTACTTAAAAGCTGATATCCCTGTCCAAAAGATTTTCCGTATCTCGTGGATTGCTAATACTTTAAATGGATTTATCGGGTTTGGTGGTCTTGTTGGAGCCGGCGTACGCACAATGCTTTATCGTCCATATATAAAAGAAAATGGAAAACTTATTAAAAGTATCGCTTGGATGACAACTGCCTTTATTAATGGATTAGCCATTCTTTCATTTCTTGGTCTCATCGGAATATTAGACACGAGATTTATTTTGCATGAAAAACCATGGCTATGGCCTGTTCTTATCTTCTTCGCTCTTTTCGTCCCTATATATATCGGATTTTCTAAATTAAAAAATAGAAAAGCGACGCAAACAGAGGAACAAGAAGAAGAGGAGAAAAACCCAACTGTTTTATACTCATTAGTTTCATTAGTCGAATGGGTATCTGCTGGTATTGTTATGTACGTCATATTACTATTATTTGGCATTGAAATCGAATTCCAAAAGTTTTTAGGCGTATATGTTATTGCTGCTTTAGCTGGTGTCGTTAGTCTTGTTCCTGGTGGCCTTGGATCATTTGATCTTGTCTTCTTAACTGGGCTTGGGCAATACGGCATCGATACAGGTGTTTTACTCCCTGCTATGTTATTATATCGTCTCGTCTATTACATCTTGCCCTTCTGCCTTGGTCTCATTTTTGCAGCTTTTGAAATGACAGGAGTAGCCATTAAAAAGTTTGAAGATAAACCTTTTATTGCGCCTGCATTAGAGACAACTGGTGTTATATGGACTTTGCAGCGTGACTTTCTAGGAAAGTTAGGTTCTTGGGCATCTGCTGCTTTAACAGTATTTGCTGGCTTAATGGTTATTTTATCAACCATTCTACCGACAAGTATAAATCGGGCACACGCCTTACATATTCTAGCTCCAAAACATCTTATTCAATTTTCTTTTAGCTTATCGCTAACATTCGGTATTCTCCTCCTCATTCTTTCGCGGGGGATATATTACGGAACAAAACGTTCTTATTATATGACGATTGTTTCTTTAATTGGAGCGGCTATTTTTAACACACTAAAAGGAATTGATGTTGAAGAAACTTTTATTTTATTAATCGTACTCGCTGTATTGTATATGCTTCGTAAAAGGTTTGTACGTGAGAAAATGGAAGTCTCACTTTCCGATATCGTAAAAGTTTTTATATTCCTACTTGTAACGTTATATTTATATAAAAACTTAGGTATTTTATTTGCAGGTGCAAAAGAAGCTTTCAAACCTGATTTTGTCGTTCGTAATATTACACAAGTGAAACGAAGTGCATTAGCAGCTGCCTTTTTTGTTCCTACTTTTTTACTAATTGGTTCACTCATTGCAAATCGTTATCGAAATGAATTTCCCGGGCAACCAGCTAATGATAAACGATTACACAACTTCTTAGATGAACATGGTGGAAATGTACTTAGTCATTTAGGTTTTTTAGGAGATAAACAGTTCTTTTTCAGTAGTGATGGAAAAGCACTCATTCTCTTCTCAATAACTGGAAAACGACTTATTGTACTAGGTGATCCAATTGGGGACCCTTCCTCCTATCGTACTGTATTGCAAGAGTTTTTAGCTGAGGCTGATCGATTTGGATACATTTGTGTATTCTATCAAATTGAAAGTAAATGGATGAGTTTATACCACGATTTTGGTTATAACTTCTTTAAGCTTGGTGAAGAAGCTGTTGTTGATTTAAATACCTTTACAATAACAGGAAAGAAACGCGCTGGCATGCGAGCTACTTTCAACCGTTTTGAAAGAGAAGGCTATACATTCTCTATTCATGAGCCACCTTTCTCCGACGAATTATATGAAGAGTTAAGAAAAGTTTCAGATGCATGGCTTGGTGGAAAAAAAGAGAAAGGTTTTTCACTCGGATACTTCGATCGTGAATATATTAGTCGCGCTCCTATCGCAACATTATCTGATGCGGATGGAAAAATTATTGCATTCACAACATTCATGCCTGTATATCAAAACGGATCATTATCTGTCGATTTAATGCGATATTATCCAGATGCGCCTAGCGGCATTATGGACGCAATTTTCATCCACTTATTCCAGTGGGCAAAAGAAAATGAATACCACTCCTTTAATATCGGTATGGCACCACTTTCAAATGTTGGTTTATCCACACAGTCTTTCTGGTCTGAACGAGTGGCTGCTGCAATCTTTAATAACGTTCGTTATACGTATAGTTTTAGCGGATTACGACATTTTAAAGAAAAATATAAACCAGCATGGAGCGGTAAATATTTAGCATTTAGGAAGAATCATTCTTTACCAATTACAATGCTCTCTGTAACAAAATTAATAGGAAAAAGAAAAAACAGCTAAATTCTTAGCTGTTTTTTCTTTTTTGAACTTGTACAATAAATTCTTTTTCATACTTCTTACCATTTATATAGAAATTCCCCCACATTTTATACGTGCCCTCGGCAGGAAATGTAATTCGGTATTGTAATTGTTCATCCGTATCTACAGGCATAGCGTATAAAAAATTCTCCTTCGTTTCATCCACTATATAGAGTGACTCTACTTCTCCTCTCTCTGAATGTAATTTCAATTTTTCACCCTTTTTCGCTTGAAACTGAAATGTTAACGTAACTGGTTCATTCGGATGTAATGCACCAAATAAAAGAGAAACTTCATACTCTCCTATTTTTTTTGTAAGTACACTGTCGATTGGAAATTTCACTTTTTTCTTATTGTTCTCCTCTTTCGTTCTACCAAAATTCTTCCTAGCGAATGACTCTACGGACTTATTTTTGTCTTCGTATAAAAATATTGTATATTCTTCGTCTTTCGCTATTTTGGAAGATAACTTATATGACCCGTTCCCTGCAAATGTGGGTTTAATTTGTTGTATGTTTTTTAACTGTCCATCTACAATCACTGCCCGCATTTGATCATTTACACCACGAATTTCATTATTCTTGTTGTTTAACAACTGAAATACAATATCTACTTTCTCATTTCCCTTTCCATTCGAAACATCCCACTTTACTTCCTGAACATCTCCTACAGTCTCTTCGTTTTCTTGATATTTTTTTATGTAAAATCCTCCTGCCACAATAAGTACTAACGCAATAAGCCCGATGACAAGATTTTTCAAAACATCACCTACCATTTTTATTGTCTCTATTCATACAAAACTTCTTAAGATATATATTCTAGATTATGATTTATGAAATCCTCCTATTTTGCACATATTACAAATAATAAAAAGATTTTAATTGAAAGGATTCGTAGTGTATAATGCAAATGATATTGATTTCTATCAATACATTATAAGGAGGACTTTTTTATGAGTGTACATATCGAAGCAAAACAAGGTGAAATCGCTGAATCTATTCTATTACCTGGTGATCCATTACGTGCAAAATATATCGCTGAAACATTTCTAGAGGACGTTACTTGCTATAATAATGTGCGTGGTATGTTAGGTTTCACTGGAACTTATAAAGGAAAACGTGTATCTGTTCAAGGTACAGGTATGGGTGTTCCTTCTATTTCTATTTATGTAAACGAATTAATCCAAAGCTACGGAGTTAAAAATTTAATTCGCGTTGGAACTTGCGGTGCAATTCAAAAAGATGTAAAAGTTCGTGATGTTATTATCGCAATGACGGCTTGTACTGATTCTAATATGAACCGTTTAACATTCCCAGGATTTGATTTTTCACCAGCTGCAAACTTTGACCTTTTAAAGAAAGCTTATGATGCTGGAACTGAAAAAGGATTACACGTTCGTGTCGGTAACGTTTTAACAGCAGATGTGTTTTATCGTGAAAGCATGGACATGGTTAAAAAACTTGGAGATTACGGTGTATTAGCAGTAGAAATGGAAACAACTGCTCTTTACACATTAGCAGCGAAATACGGTGTAAATGCATTATCAGTATTAACAGTTAGCGATCACATCTTCACTGGCGAAGAAACAACATCTGAAGAGCGTCAAACTACATTTAACGAAATGATTGAAATCGCTTTAGATGCAGCAATTCAACAATAGTACACTAAAGAACTTGTCATACGTCTGGCGAGTTCTTTTTATGTGACTTTTTATAAATAACTACTTTATAAAGAGACAGATTTCTCCCCTCTACTTTCTTGTAACGTTTGTTATAATAAAGTGAAACTTTAATCAGTGGGGGGTTTTTCCATCCCCCACTGATTATTAGTTGAACCAATCGGATTTTACGGGCAATTGATCTCCCACTTAACTCCCTTGTATTCGCCGAATTTTGAAGTGGGAGTCTTATTGCCCGTTAAAGCGGGATAAAGAAATCATTTACAGTATTTCTCATAAGAGGTGACGCAGTGAAAAACAGAAGTATCGTCTTTAAACTATTTTTATTAACATCCACTTTATTTACAATCATATTCCTACTTTTTTTCCTAGGACAATCTCTATTTTTAGAGAAATTTTATATTAATAAGAAAGTAAAAACAGTCCAAACTGCTTTTGAAAAATTCGTAGATAATTATGATAAAAGTGATAAAAGTTATGAGAAGGTTAGAAAACTAAAACAAGAATTTCATGATAAAACAAATGCCGATATGCAGTTTTTAGATTCTAACGGTATTATTAAAAGTGATAACAATTACTATATCGATGTATTTAATCCCAACAATAATAAACAGTATTCCATTCCACTCAATAATCTTTTAACACCAGAAGAATATAATAAATTCGAAAATTTAGGTTTAAAAAAAGATGTAATAATCAATGTTGATGGAGTCGTGCAAGAGAATAATATAATCACACCACAAAAATTAGGAACGAATTATAATCAATGGCAAAACGAACATTTCTATTCGGATTTTCAATCAATTAATGGAAATCCTTCTAAGAATAGACTTGCGAGCCGATACAAATCTACAACTCGAATCGTCTTTACAGGTGTTATAACTAAGTTACAGCTCCCATCCAAAGCTGAGGTTCGCCTTGCAAATGATATTGAAACATTACAAGCCGTTCAATATTTTGCTGATATGATTAGAGAGGGCACTTCTAACTCGAACCAATTAAGTACTTTCATATTAGATGGCGGAGAAAATATAAAAAATAGTATCTTTGTAAAACCGATTATAGAAAATGGAAGGATTACAGAATACGCTTTTGCGATAGCATCTTTGCAGCCTGTTAATGAAGCGATGCTCGTTTTAAAAGATTATTATGTCTATGCCTTAATCATCGTGTTTCTCGTTATTATTTTGTTATCCTTCTACTACTCAAAAATCATTGTAAAGCCATTAATTAAAATGAATCGTGTTACGAAAAAAATGGCTAATTTTGATTTTAGTGAGAAATTACCAGTTACAGCTGACGATGAAATTGGCGGACTTTCTGGCAGTATCAATACATTATCTGTAAATTTAAAAGATCGAATCGATCGATTAAATGTTGCTAATACAAAGTTACAACAAGATATTGAACGTGAACGTCAATTAGAAAAAACAAGAAAAGAATTCATTTCTGGCGTATCACACGAATTAAAAACACCGCTAAGTGTAATTAGAAGTTTTGCAGAAGGAATTAAAGATGGTGTTAGTAAGGATACTTCGTATTATACTGATGTTATTTTAGAAGAAACAGAAAATATGAACAGGCTGATTGTTGAAATGTTAGAATTAGCAAAGTTGGAATCTGGTACTTACAAACTAGATATGACGACGTTCTCAATCGGTGAATTAACGCAACAAGTCTACACAAAATTATTATTTAGCATGGAAGAAAAACATTTACAAGTGAACATCGATGCAGACCCTTCTATACTTGTTAAGGCAAATCGCAGTCGCATTGAGCAAGTAGTTGTGAACTTACTAAGTAATGCAATCCGTTATACGCCAGAGGGAGAAAAAATACAAGTCTCCATTATAGAAGCAGAAGATACCGTAAAAGTCGAAATCGAGAATACAGGAAACCCTATTCCTGAAGAAAGTCTTGAAAAAATTTGGGATCGCTTCTATCGTCTAGATGCATCACGTAGCCGTCACACTGGAGGTACCGGTCTCGGATTATCTATTGTAAAAAACATTTTAGACCTACATCATGCCGAGTATGGTGTGTATAATACGACTAACAGTGTTGTATTCTATTTCAATTTACAAAAAGTAAAAGAAGTCAAATAATTTGTCTTAATTTCACTAGGAGTTCACATGAAATTCACACTCTCCCTTTATAGTAAGAAACAAGTTAATCCTTTCCTTTACACATATAAAAGAGGAGAGTGCGTGAAATGAAACAAGCAGGACAACCTATTCAAAATGAAAAACAATTAGAAACTATCAAAAATATACTTTTACAATCTTCGAAACGTGATGGCTTATTATTCGTATTAGCTGTAAATTCTGGCTTAAAAGTAAGTGAAATCTTACAATTAAAAGTTAGTGATGTAATCGATGAAAATGAAAATGTTCGCCATTCCATTTTATTTTACAATGAAAAAGTGAAGAAACATAAATGGTTTGCTGTAAATGAAGACTTACAGCACGCAATCGAAGACTACATGAAAGAACGTAAAACTTGGAAACGTAATGAACCATTGTTAAAATCTCAAAAAGGAACAAAATCTATTACGAGACAACATGCATGGTACATTTTAAACAAAGCTGCAAAAGAAGTTGGATTAGAAGGGATTAGCTCACATACACTTCGAAAAACTTGGGGTTATTGTGCATACAAATCAGGTGTTGATATTGCGTTTTTACAACACTTCTTTGATCACAGTACTCCATCAAAAACTTTAAAGTATATCGGTATTGCTTAATAACTCTTATACATAAAAAAGGTTACCATTTTAAAATTTGGTAACCTTTTTTATATTTCATATTCTCTTTTCTTGTCTCTCCTATACTGTAGTGGTACTCTAGTAATAAGGGGGAGAAATTATGAACACACTTACAATTGAATTACCAAAAGAAACGGCTGAAAAACTTGATTTATTAAAACAAGCTTATGAAAAGAAAACAGGTGCTTCTATCTCTGAGAGCACTCTCGTTCAAACACTTATCTCAAAAGAATTTATCCAAGCGATAACTCCTTTTGATTTACAACAATTCGTCAATGGAAAAGAACAGCATTAATCGCTGTTCTTTTTTTATCTCTATTTAAAATACACAAAGTTTTTTATATATTTTTAGAAAAACCATTGACAATGATAATGATAACCATTATCATTTATTATGAAGCCAACAATTGATGAATCAACCAAACGCTCAGTAACATTGTTACCCCTCTTTTTCATATAGAAAGGCACTGTACATTCCCCCTGTTTGTACAGTGCCTTTCTTGTTTATTATCATTCAAAAAAATTTAATTGCTCCGGCTTCGGCTCACCATATGTAATGTTCATCATTTTCATAAGCTGTTTCGCATTATCTGCTGCATCCCCACCTGAATTGTTGTTAAACAGTACGTATATATCCTTTGTTTTCTTTTTTAATTGCTCTAGTCGTTCAACCCATTCTTCGAGTTCTTTATTGTTGTAGCGATATAAACAGCGAACCGCTCTCCAATTTTCCCCTTTATCAAGCCAACCATGAACATTTCGACCGTGAAAACGTATTAATGCCATGTCTGAATTCGTAACCTCTAACACGAGTGGCACAGAACCTATCCCAGCCTGTGGTTCATCACAAATTGTATGAATCCATTTCTCCTGTTCTAGAAACTGTAACGTCTTATCTCTCATTTCTGGATAAAACCATGTTTGATTTCGAAATTCTATTGCACATGGTAAACCTTCCATTTTTTCTTTCGTATATCGAAGAAAATCTACATTTTTCTTTTTGCAATCAAACCATGGTGGATATTGAAATAAAATTGTTTTTAATTTATCAGCTTCTATTAAAGGAAGAATAGACTGTTTATACACATCAAACATCTCATCGAACGTAGAAAAAGGAATTTCACCTTTCATATGTCCTGTCATTCCTTGATACGCTTTTACGATAAAAGAAAAATCTTTCGGCGTTTCCATTGCCCATTTTATATAATTTCGTGCAGGTTGCATCGCGTAAAATGAACTATCCACTTCCACAATAGGAAAATACTCGCTATATGTTCGTAATTTATTTCTATTTTCATAGGGATTTATGTATAAAGAATCATGATCTCCCCATCCTGTCACTCCAATAAACAGCACATATACCCCTCCCTTTTTAACTTCATCTTCTATTCACTTTGCATCATGTAGCCTTTTCTTTAAGGGTATCCTTATAAAAATATGATATACTATATGGAAGAATTTTTAAAATGAGGGGTTATTTATTTATGCTTCCAAACGATGCTACTGTATCTCATGAAAAACGAATTGAAGAACTAGAAAATAAAGTACGTTTTTATGAAGAACTTGTGAATCAATTACCACATCATTTCACATACAAAAATCCACATATTGGTTTACAAATAAAGAAAACTAGAACGACTCATTCCATTCAAGAAATACCAAAAGAGAATAAAGAGGCTCATTTTCAACTTACTTGTGATTCATTATTTTTATTTGAACAACTTGAAAAACACTTTGTACATATTTTTGATGCCTTTTCACATCATGTAACCTTTATCGATAGTAAAGGGAATATTACTTTATGTAATCAAGTTGCTGCAGATGATTTCGGTATAATACGAAATGATATTATCGGAAAACCGATTCAACAATTACTAAACTTGCCGGAAGAAAAAATTAAAGCGATTGAAACATTAAAAACGGGAACAGAAATATATAATGAAGAAGTTTTAGACAAAAACTATGGCATTATAAATAACCGAATTATTCGCGATTATAACGGGGAGATTTTTAGAGTTATTAGTGTCTTTCATTATTTAAATACAGAACGTGATGCAGAGAAGTTTTCGTTAGCAGGGCGAATCGCAGCTGGAATTGCACACGAAGTACGAAATCCTCTTACAACAGTACGAGGATACTTACAATTTTTACAAGAAAGCGTTTCTCCATCAAATAAAGAGTTATTTAAAAACTTGCTTATCCCTGAATTAGATCGTGCAAATAATATTATTACAAAATTTTTAGCCATTTCAAAAACACGGGAATTTACAAGAGAACCGTTTCCCATCAATACATTTTTACGTGACTATATTCAACAGTTACTAGCTAGTGAAGTTTCCTTGCATAATATTTCAATTGATTATAACTTCTCTAATGAATTAGATGATATTTTAGTCAATATTGATCGACATGAACTTGTTCAAGTGTTTTTAAATCTATTTCAAAATGCCGTCGATGCTCAAGGCGACAAACCTCTTTCTATTCAAATTACTAGTTATCGCCTTAATAACTTCGTTCGGATTACTTTCACAGATAATGGAATTGGTATTCCTCCAGCTATTCAAGAATATATCTTTGATCCATTCTTCTCAACGAAGGATTCGGGAACAGGACTAGGCTTGTCAGTAACCAAAAAAATCATCCAAAATCATAACGGCACATTAAAAATGACTAGTAATGAAGATGGTACAACTTTCACTATTTCAATTCCAATCTTACCTAAAACAACCCTTGAAAAATTAAATCAATGTAAATAAAGGACTAATCCACGAACTACATGCCAATTGTTAAACACTCCCAACAATTAGCATGTAGTTTTTTATGTTGCACTTTTCTTCTTTACATTATATAAACCTTTCTCTATATCTTACTTATTTCTTTCTAGGTGGGCCAATTTCTTATTTTTTTAGAAATGGTAGTTTGTCCATCACGAATTTAGTATAAATTTCATTTTAATATATAGTAATGACTAATGATTCTATGAAAGAAAAGAATGAAAAGATGAACAATAAAAATAAAGGAAAAGTATTTTATGGTAATGATTGTTGCGAAGTAAGAGCATGTAGCCATATTAACATCCCTAAGTCCGAACTTACAGAATTTGTTAGACTTCTTCAAGCTCTTGGTCAAGCTATTCTAGTTCAATATGGATCTGATTGCCTAGGCGGAGGAACTACGGGGACTACTGGTGCTCAAGGGCCTCAAGGCGCTCAAGGACCTGCGGGCGATACAACTGCGACACTATCTGCCTTCCGAATTTACTAACCACAATTTCCGAAAATATTTTGGGAGGACTAAGCACATTTATAAGTAATAGATGTGATTTTGATTGTCTATTAAATCTCTCTTTTAATAAAAAGGAGCACTTGTTTGGGAGGATAAGTGCTCCTTCTTTACGTTTCTTTACCTCAAATTTACTCTATCTTAATCCTCTTTTTGTATGATAAATAATGAAGTCAAAGATATGAAAGAGGGATGAAAATGAGAGTTATGTCACTAATACGCATTTGGTTTGCTCTTATGGTATGCATTATTTTATGTGTAGGATTTTTTTTAACTCTAAAATATTCCACTATTTCAAAAGCAGATAGAAAAACTGTTCCATACAAAATTTTGTATACGAAACAAAACAACATCCTTTATTCCAATTCCACAAATAATGAAAAAAAAGTTATAAAAGGAATGCTTATTACGGAAGCTCCTAGTTACGAAACTCTACTTCAAATTGCTGAAACGATTAAAGATCAGTATACAAATAAAAAAATCGATGAAATTACACTTTCTATCCACAATGAAAATAATGGTAATTACGAAGAAGAATTACCTTACGAACCTATTAGTAAAGGAAAAATAATTGTCACATACGATTCTCAATCCTTTGGCAATACGAACATTATACTTAACGAGTAGTAACTAGTACGGAGAAGGGATAATTTCAATCGTTTAAAGTTTCATTTTGTTTTTCATACAAAAAAGAGGCGAATTTCATTATTCGCCTCTTTCTTTTACCAAAATGAAGGAATCCATTCTTTCACTTTATCAATCCACTCTTGTTGCTCTTTTTTTCTTTGTTGTTCCTCTTCTTTCCTTCTCTTCTCTTCTTCTTTTCTTCGTTTTTCCTCTTCTATTGTAGTCAATTGTTTTTTATAATCAGCCTCAGATATGAGCGATAACTGAAATGCTTTTTGAGCTGGATTTGCGTTCGCTTTTTTCATAATATCCCGGAACATTGTCGTCGTAATTTGACTACCACCCGGAACATAATGCTCGCTATCTGTTTTGTCATATCCTACCCAAATCGCACCTACTAAATCTGGTGTGTATCCTACAAACCACGAGTCCTTTGCCCCTACGCTCGGGCCATTTACAAGTTGAGTAGTCCCTGTCTTTCCTGCTGTATCAACATTAGTAACTTTCGCTTTTCCACCTGTTCCCTTTTCTACAACACCTTTTAATAAATACGTCATCTTTTGAGCAATTTTCTCACTCGTCACTCGTGTCTCTTTCTTATACCATTTCCCTATTATTTCCCCTTCAGCATTTTGAACTTCTCTAATTGCATGAGCCTCTACTTGAACCCCATCATTAGCAAATGTACTATATGCTTGAGCCATTACAAATGGTGATGTCCCTACATGCATCCCACCTAAAGCAATTGGATACGTACGGTCTTCTGGTACTAATGGAATACCAAATCGCTCTAAAGATTTCAATCCTTTATCTAATCCTATTTGTTCTAATAGCCACACAGCGGAAACATTATACGACTTTGCTACCGCTTCATACATTGTCACATTACCATGAAAAGCCTGATCACTATTTTTCGGTTCATATTCTTTAATATGAAATGGTTCATCCTTTAATATATCGTATACTTCATACCCTTGTTCTAAAGCGGGTACATATACAGCTAGAGGCTTTAATGTTGAACCTGGCTGTCTTTTTAATTGCGTAGCATGATTAAATTGTAAAAACTGATATGGTCCTCTACCCCCAACTAAAGCTGGAACACCGCCTGTTTTGGGATTTATAAGGACTACACCTGTTTGCATAAGTTGATCTGAGCCACTATCTTTGAAATAGCTATCATTATTCACAACATCTTCTACAGCTTGTTGTTTTTTCGGATCAAGCTCAGTATAAATACGATAACCACCTGCTAAAATTTCATTTTGTGTCAATTCGTATTTGTCCATCGCTTCTCTAACAATATAGTCTACATATTGAGAATATTTTCCCTTGTATTTATCATCCACACCACGTTTTAATACAAGACCACTCTCTTTTTCTTTATTATACTGTTCGTCAGAAATATACCCTTGCTCTTTCATTAAGCTTAATACGACATTACGTCTTTCAATTGACTTGTTAAAGTTTTTATAAGGTGAATATGCAGATGGTGCTTTAATCAAGCCTGCAATCGTTGCAGCTTCTGAAATTGTTAAATCTTTTACATCTTTATCAAAATAAGATTTTGCTGCCCTTTTTATACCCCAAGCACCTTCCCCAAAATAAATTTGATTCATATACATTTCAATAATTTCATCTTTTGTATAAGTACGTTCTATTTTTTTTGTTAAAAAGTATTCCTTTATTTTACGAGAAAATGTACGATCTTGTGTCAGAAATACATTCTTCGCAAGCTGCTGTGTAATTGTACTTCCCCCAGCTACAACTTCTCCTGCTGTAATATTTTTAAAAACCGCACTTATAATTCCACTATAATAAATACCATGATGGTTAAAAAATTCCTTATCTTCTACTGCAACAATTGCCTGAACCATAATATCAGGAATATCTTTTCTTTTAACGCCTTCTGTTTTCGAAGAAGCTAATTTAGTTGCGACCTCATTATTTGCATCATAAATTAAAGTCGGTTGTGGAACAGCTTGTTTTAGTTCAGATATGTCTTGAATGGAAATTATTATATTTACAGCAATAAATAGAGTAACGAATACACTTCCCAATACAATTAATGAATTACGAAGTTTCTTCCTCTTATTGAACCACTCAAGCATTTTTTTAAAATGAGTGTTCTTCAATTTCATTCGTTCACTTCCTTCATTTATTTACACTCTTCTTTT
>NZ_JBNLYC010000122.1:0-12882 GCF_050172015.1 Bacillus sp. GMa5/1
TCTGATATAAAGAAAATATATTCTATTTACTTTCTCAATATAACATATTGGGAATAAAAATACAAAACGAAATAATGTGACATTTAAGTGAATTGAAAAATAACCAGCTCCACAGAAGGGAGCTGGTTAAGGAAATATTATTTAACAAAGCGTTTTTCAATGTCATCTAATAGTAGGTTAGCGGCCATTACGCCACCAGCTGTATTCCAAATAACGTCATCAACTTTGTATGCTTTACCATTTTTTACTGCATTTAAATTTTTAAATAGAGGATCGTTTATATACTCTTTTTCTAGTTCAGATCCTTTTTTCTCATTTCCTTTATCGAATGTGAAGTAGAATAATACGTCACCATCCATAGCAGAAATACGCTCTTTAGATACGTTACGCTCTGCAAAATCATCTTTATTTTGATCTCCAGGACGTTTAAATCCAAGTTCTTTTAAAATAACACCAGAGAATGTATCGCCATGATAAATACGAACATCACCAGGCATGAAACGAACCATAGAGATTTCTTGGTTTACTTTATCGCCAAGTTTGCCTTTTAAATCTTTTATACGTGATTCGTAATCAGCTACAACTTTTTGACCTTCTTTTTCTTTATTTAATGCTTTTGCATAAAATTTGAAGTTATCTTTCCATTCACCACGTAATGTTTCTGAGAACACAGTAGGTGCAATTGCTTTTAGTTGTTCGTACACTTTTTCGTGGCGCATTTTATTACCGATAATTAAGTCTGGTTTTAAAGAAGCAATTGTTTCAACGTTAACTTGTCCTTCATCACCAACAACTTTTACATCTTTCATTTTATCCTTAATATGTGGATACCATGGGTCACCAGTCCAAGACTTTACAGCACCAACTGGTTTCACACCTAATTCAAGTAAAGCTTCAGTTCCTTCATTTGTTAAGATAACTACACGTTTTGGATTAGCAGGAACTTCTGTTTTACCCATTGCATGTTCTACAGTAACCACTTCTTTTTTATTATCTTCTTTTGTAGATTCTTCTTTGTTATTTGATTTTCCACAAGCGCTTAAAAGCATTGAAAATGCTAGTAAAAATACAAATACTGTAAACGATTTCTTCCGCATGAAATTCATTATGTACCCCCTACATGTTGAGAATATTTTTCAATAGCAAGCATGATATTAAGCCTTTATCTTTTGATTGTCAATACATATGGGTGAAAATAATTCTCATTTCCGTTGACAATGAGAATTAAGTTGAAATACACTAACAACGTATCATTATACATTGAAGGGGAAACGCTGCATGTTATTAAAAACAAATCGAGCAAAATGGATTGGATTATTTGTTGGAATCATTGCAGTCGTTATTTGTATTTGGGGAAGTATTATTTTCGGGTATACAAATACGAGTTGGAAACTAGCATTGGATGCTTTTTTCCATTTTAACGGTTCCAATGAACATATTATTATTCAAAATGTACGTCTGCCTAGGGCGTTAATTGCAGCTAGTGTTGGTGCTAGTTTAGCCATTGCTGGTTGTCTTATGCAAACTTTAACTAAGAATCCACTTGCTTCTCCAGATTTTATTGGATTAAATTCAGGTGCTGCGTTCTTCATAGTTGTAGCAATTGTAATCTTTTCAGTAACATCATTATCAGCTTTCACATGGATTGCCTTTTTAGGAGCGGCGGTTGCAGCTGTACTTGTATTTGCTTCTAGTTCTTTAGGAAAAGAAGGAACTACTCCTCTTAAGTTAACGTTAGCAGGGGTCGCAATTAGTGCGTTATTTTCATCATTAACACAAGGATTACTTGTGTTAAATGAAAAAGCACTTGAAGAGGTATTATTTTGGCTTGCTGGATCTGTGCAAGGGAGAAAGTTAGAAATTTTACAATCTGTATTCCCATATTTATTAATAGGATGGATTGCATCTCTTATGATGGCAGGGAAAGTAAATACATTGATGATGGGAGAAGACGTCGCGAAAGGACTTGGACAACGAACAATTTTAATGAAATCATTCGTGTTACTTATTATTGTACTGTTGTCTGGTGGTTCGGTTGCGGTTGCTGGCCCAATTGGATTTATTGGAATTATTACTCCGCATTTTGCGAGATTTCTTGTTGGAGTTGACCACAGATGGAGAGTGCCTTATAGCGGATTGTTAGGTGCAATACTACTAATATTGGCTGATATAGCAGCAAGATATGTCATTATGCCACAAGAAGTACCAGTAGGAGTTATGACAGCATTTATTGGAGCTCCATTCTTTATTTATATTGCACGTAAGAGAGGGCTTAGCAAATGAAGAAGTATATTCCGTTTCGTATAGGGAAAGGCGGGCCCTCGTTTTTAATGTATAAACGAGCTTGTCTCGTCTTGTTGAGTTTACTAGTTGTTTTAATAGGATTATTTTTTGCAAGTGCAGGTATGGGAGACATGAAAATTGCTCCTTATGATGTATGGCAAGCGATCACTGGAAATGGCGATGCGATGTCTAACATGGTTGTAAATAAGTTTCGTATGCCGCGTATTTTAATTGCCATCCTCGTAGGAATTGCGCTTGCTGTAGCAGGATGTATTTTACAAGGTCTCGTTCGAAATCCACTTGCTTCTCCGGATATCATCGGGATTACGGGCGGGGCAAGTGTTGCAGTTGTATTGTTTTTAGCTATATTTAGTGATAAAAATAATGCGCTAACTGTAAGCATTCATTATATGCCGTTAGCAGCCTTTGTTGGGGCAACGATTGTGGCGCTTTTTGTATATTTATTTGCATGGAGAAATGACGGGTTATCGCCGATTAGTCTTGTTTTAATTGGTGTGGGGTTTTGGGCATTAACGAAAGCGGCAACGACTTTGTTTATGTTGTTAGCACCAATTTATCAAGCGAGTCAAGCGAATGTATGGATTACAGGTACTGTTTATGGTTCTTCATGGCAAAACGTTATGGTGCTTGCACCGTGGGTTCTCATTTTAACGGTAATATCATTTATAGCTGCTAGACATTTAAATGCGCAAGAGCTAGGGGATGATATTGCGGTAGGACTTGGTGTTCCTTTAACGAAGTCACGCGTATTCATGTTATTACTTAGTACGGCTTTAATTGGGGGAGCAGTTGCCTTCGCCGGAGGAATTGGATTTGTCGGTTTAATGGCACCTCATATTTCACGAAGGCTAGTTGGTTCTTTATACGGTGCATTACTCCCAGTTGCAGCTATTGTTGGTGCAATTCTAGTACTTGCTGCAGATTTAATTGGGCGTACAGTTTTCACACCACTTGAAATTCCAGCAGGGGTATTTACATCAGCAATTGGTGCACCTTATTTTATTTATTTACTTTATAAAAGTCGGAATTCATAAAGGGAGATGAATATGCAAAAAGCATTGGAGACGAAACGTTTGACGTTGTCTTATGGTGAAACAATTATTATTGATGAGTTGAATTTAGAAATTCCAAAAGGTGAAATTACAATCTTTATCGGTTCCAACGGTTGCGGGAAATCAACTTTATTACGTTCACTAGCTAGATTATTAAAGCCAACAACTGGTGACATTTTGTTAGATAATCAAGCTATTCAAAGTATGCAAACTAAGCAAATTGCTCGTCAAATGGCAATTTTACCGCAAGGACCGCAAGCACCTGAAGGGCTTACAGTATTGCAACTTGTAAAACAAGGACGCTATCCATATCAAACATGGCTGAAACAGTGGTCAGAAAAAGATGAGGAAATGGTACAGAAGGCACTTGCAGCAACAGGTATGACAGAATTTGCTGAGCGTGATGTGCATGCTCTTTCAGGTGGACAACGACAACGTGCTTGGATTGCAATGACGCTTGCACAAGATACAGATATTATTTTACTGGATGAGCCTACTACATATTTAGATATGACTCACCAAATTGAGGTGCTAGATTTATTATTCGAATTAAATGAAACAGAACAAAGAACAATTGTCATGGTATTACACGATTTAAATTTAGCATGTCGCTATGCAGATAACATTGTAGCCATTCAGGATAAACAAATATATGCACAAGGTAAACCTGAAGAAGTGGTAGATGAGAAACTAGTACGTGATGTATTCCGAATGGAGTGTCAAATTAGTACGGATCCGTTGTTTGGAACACCGCTTTGTATACCTCACGGAAGAGGAAGACGTGTAGTTAAAGAAGTTGCTCAGGTAATGAGATAAAAAAACGATGAGTGATTCATCGTTTTTTTATTTGGTACAAGAAAATAAGAGGAAGAGAGGAATACGTAAGCGACGTTTATATTCTTCTTCATTTTGAAAATAGGTTGGATTTGGTGTAGCCTCTTTTAATGATGTAATGGTAAATCCGGCTTGCTGTAATAATGTGAAATAATCTTCCGTTGTACGATGATATTTAATAACTTCTTGGTCAATCCATGGTTCAACCCGTTTGCCTAGTTTAAAGTAATCATCGACGAGCCAACTCGTTCTTTTACCACTTGTTTGTAAGCTTTCAAACGAAGAAGTAATAACGGGATGTTGAACGCTAAAGGTAAAGGTGCCATTTGTTTTTAAAGTTTGAAACACATTTTGAAAAATGGTATCAAGATGTTCAATATAATGTAAGGCGAGTCTAGATGTTACTAAATCAAAAGTGGAAGAGGGGTAGGTATAATCTTTGAGGTTTAAAAAATGAACAGATCCATTTTTATTTTCTAGTTGTTTTTTAGCTTTTTCATACATAAGTTCAGAGCCTTCAATGCCGGTGTAAGAGTAGCATCCCTTTTCTAATAATTCCGCGCCAAACTTAGCATCACCACAGCCTAAATCGAGAATTTGTTTTCCTCGTACATGACCAATGAGCTGAAAGAATACTGGTTTTTCAATGGATTCATTTGGGCTATTTTCTCGGTATCTTCGTTTCATATATTGTTCGAAAAATGCTGTGTTATTGTATACATCAGATTCTGTAAATGCCATGTTTGAAACCTCCTGAAATATTTTTTTAATTCTATCAAATATGAAAAGTAAATAATAGATTTATTGTAATGAATCATATATAATCTAAAATTGTAAGCGGTTACTTTAAACTATTTTTCTATAATAAATTCTGAAAACGTGTTAAGCTAGTAGAGGGATTATTAGAACTATTAAGACAATAATCCGCTTACATGAACGATGGGAGGCTTCACGATGTCTAGTAAAACACTTGCGAAATTTTTAGAAGAAAATTTAGAGGATTTAAAATCAAAGGGGCTTTATAACGTAATTGATCCGCTTGAGAGTTCAAATGGACCGATCATTACAATTGGCGGAAAAGAATATATTAACTTATCTTCAAACAACTATCTTGGATTAGCAACAGATAGCCGTTTGCAAGAAGCAGCAATTGGTGCTATTCATAAGTACGGTGTTGGAGCAGGGGCTGTTCGTACAATTAACGGTACTTTAGATTTGCATATTAAGTTAGAAGAAACAATTGCAAAGTTTAAACATACAGAAGCAGCAATTGCTTATCAATCAGGATTTAACTGTAATATGGCAGCGATTTCAGCTGTTATGGATAAAAATGATGCAATTCTTTCAGACGAATTAAACCATGCTTCTATTATTGATGGTAGTCGTCTATCAAAAGCAAAAATTATTGTTTATAAACATTCGGATATGGAAGATTTACGCCAAAAAGCAATTGCGGCGAAAGAATCAGGTCTTTACAATAAATTAATGGTAATTACAGACGGTGTCTTTTCAATGGATGGAGATGTTGCAAAACTACCAGAAATTGTTGAGATTGCAGAAGAGTTAGATTTAATGACATACGTAGATGATGCACACGGTTCAGGTGTACTTGGAAAAGGTGCAGGAACTGTAAAGCACTTCGGTCTTTCTGATAAAGTTGATTTCCAAATTGGTACATTATCAAAAGCAATTGGGGTAATTGGTGGATATGTAGCAGGGAAACAAAACTTAATTGACTGGTTAAAAGTTCGTTCACGTCCATTCTTATTCTCTACAGCATTAACACCAGCTGATGCAGCAGCTTGCATGAGATCAATTGAAATCTTAATGGAAAGCACAGAGTTACACGATCGCTTATGGGAAAATGGCCGCTACTTGAAACAAGGATTAAAAGAACTTGGCTTTAACATTGGAGAAAGTGAAACGCCAATTACACCTTGTATCATTGGGGACGAAGTATTAACACAAGAATTTAGTAAACGTCTAAATGAAGAAGGGGTATACGCAAAATCTATCGTGTTCCCAACTGTAGCAAAAGGAACAGGGCGCGTTCGTAATATGCCTACAGCAGCTCATACGAAAGAAATGTTAGATGAAGCAATTCTTAAGTATGAAAAAGTAGGAAAAGAAATGGGCATCATTTAAGTAACGACATCTTTTGAATAGCTTGCAAATGAGGAGTGGGGAAAATGAAAAAAATTCTAGTAACCGGTTCTTTAGGGCAAATTGGTTCTGAACTAGTAATGAAACTTCGTGATGTATACGGCGCATCAAATGTTATTGCAACAGATATTCGTGAAACAGATAGTGAAGTAGTAACGTCTGGTCCATTTGAAACGTTAGATGTAACAGATGGACAAAAACTACATGATATCGCAAAGCGTAATGAAGTAGATACAATTATTCATTTAGCAGCTTTACTTTCAGCAACAGCAGAAAAAAATCCGTTATTTGCATGGAATTTAAATATGGGTGGGCTTGTAAATGCTCTAGAAGCAGCTCGTGAATTAAACTGTAAGTTCTTCACGCCAAGTTCTATCGGTGCATTCGGTCCATCGACGCCAAAAGATAATACACCGCAAGATACAATTCAGCGTCCTACTACGATGTATGGGGTAAACAAAGTGGCAGGAGAATTACTATGTGATTATTATCATCAAAAATTTGGCGTAGATACGCGCGGTGTCCGTTTCCCAGGTTTAATTTCTTACGTAGCTCCTCCAGGAGGCGGAACGACTGATTATGCAGTTGAAATTTATTATGAGGCAATTAAAAAAGGTGCATACACCTCATACATTGCTGAAGGAACGTACATGGACATGATGTATATGCCTGATGCTTTACAAGCGATCATTTCATTAATGGAAGCTGATCCAAGTAAGCTAGTGCATAGAAATGCATTTAACATTACAGCAATGAGCTTCGAGCCAGAGCAAATTGCAGCGTCAATTCGTAAACACATTCCGACGTTTACAATGGATTATGCAGTAGATCCAGCTCGTCAAACAATCGCTGATAGCTGGCCAAACTCTATTGACGCAACTGCAGCAATGAAAGAGTGGGGCTTTAAAGCAGAATACGATTTAGACAAAATGACAACGGACATGCTGGCTAAGTTAAAAAAAAAGCTCACAGCTGAGTTAGTGATGAATTAATAGGAAGAGTCGATTCTTAGGAATCGGCTCTTCGTTATTTTTGGGAGGAGAGAAGTCTTATGCAAAGAGTTGATGTCGTATACGCACTAATACATGACGAAGAAACAGATAAAATATTAATGGTACATAATGTAGAACAAAACGTTTGGTCATTGCCAGGTGGGGCTGTGGAAAAAGGTGAAATATTAGAGGAAGCACTAATAAGAGAAGTGAAAGAAGAGACAGGTTTAACCGCCTTGGCTGGGGGGCTTGTTGCGGTCAATGAAAAATTTTTTGAAGAATCAGGGAATCATGCACTATTTTTTACATTCCGAGCGAATGTAGTAAAAGGGGAACTTATTGCGGAAGATGAAGGTGAAATTTCTGCAATAGAGTGGGTAGATCGAACAATTGCGAATGAGCGTTTCCCATACTATGACGGAGGATTTGAATCTTTATTAGAAGTAGCCATTCCATACAAGTTTCAACCAGAAACAAAGTAATTGAACGAAAAAAACAGGAGCCACAAGGCTCCTATTTTCTATTCAATCGTCTTCAGTAATAGTTTTTTCAGCAATGGTTTAATCTTCAATCGTAAATCTTCAGCATGATTTGCAACTAAGAAGTGATGGTTATAAATGTTTTTCATCAATTGATAAGTTGCTTCTTTCGCTTCGCCTTCTTCGATGAAGATACCGATTACTTCCATACCACTTTTACGCGCGAGTTTAACAGCTTCATGCGTATCTAAAATTCCGTCTTGTTGATAGTCTAGCGCAGAAGGCTCACCGTCTGTGAAGACTAGTAAGAATTTATGTTTCTCAGGTCTTTTGGCAAGTTTTTCAGAAACGATACGAATAATATATCCGTCGCGGTTATCTTCTTCTTCACGAAGTTGCATAATTTCTGGACCAACGTTTGGCAACGTTGAGTTTTTATAATTTACAACTTCATGGATAACGTTCGGCTTATCTTCAGGTTTAGCGCTAGAGGCATCTTCCCAAAATCCGCTAATAGCGTGCGGGATTTTTAAAGACTTTAAAGCTTCATGGAATAGTACAACACTCTTCTTCGTTTCTTCCATTTTGTTATACATAGAACCAGAACAGTCAACTAATAGTTGGAATGCAACATCGAGTTCTTGTGACTCTTGTCCTTTTTTATAAAACATACGCGGTTGTTTTTCGGTATAAATACGAAGGAATTTCTTACGAAGTCTTCCGTAATATTTATCACTATTCGCATTCGTTTTATTTTCAATTGTTTTTTCGATAATTTTCTTTAATTCTTTTACATCTTTATTGACGACTGATTTGATAGCTTGGTAATCTTTTTTCTCATCTGAGTTTGGTTTGCGAGCTTCTTTAAAAGTATGAGAAGCACCTACATTATACTTACCGTATGCACCGTCGTGCTGGCTAGAAGCGTGTGAAGCCCTTGCTTCTTCTGTATCAGCGCCATCAAAGTTGGATTGTGTACTTTTTTGTGAAGTACCTTGTACAGAACCAAGTGCTTGGTCGCCATCTTCTGATTCACGGGCAGTATCACCCATCATATTAGTTTTTGTTCCGCTTTCTAATTCAAAGCGTAAAAAGTTCTCGTTTTCGTTATTTTTATTTTCACGATGCCATGTGGAGAAACTTTCATCCATTTTGTTTTTATTTTCATCGTCATCTATAAGCTGCGTATCATCATTTGCTAAATCTTCGACGCGACAGTTCTTTTCGTCTGCAAGGACAGATAAGTAAAGTGGAGCATGTCCGAAATAGTTGTTAAGCATATCGCTTTCAAGAAGCGCCTCTAAGCGATAGCGAATTTTCTCAACGATATACATAATATCTTCTGTATTACGTGCTTGGAATGTTTCATGTAAAATCGCTTCAATTTGCTCAAAATATTCATTATTAAACATTTCGTATTTATCGCTAGTTAATGAAAGATAGCATAGGCAAAATAGACGATCACCGTGATAATTACGAACACGGTTTATTTCATTTTGAGAGCCGAAATAATTGCGGTACATTTCTTTTCGACGTTTAAAAACATGCTTCGTGCCAGGACGTAAGTTCTTTACGATTTCCTCAACGCGTAAATCTTCTAATAGAACAAATAATTGTGTTAAAAACTTTTTTAGGGGCGATTCTTGCAATTCAATCGCATAAGAACGAATTAAAGTCATGTCCGAGTAATGTTTATTACCAAGTGCTTTTAAGAACACTTCGCTTTTTAATCCGATTACTGTATCTTCTTCTTTTCGATCATCCCAAAAGTGACTAATGACAACTTTCTTTTCAATTTCGTCGTAGTATGCTTTATAGCCATATTCAAGATAGGCATCGTCTTCTTTTAGAAGGGCATACATTAAGTTTTCCATTTGTAGAAACAGCGACGCATCAATTTTTTTGTCACTAAAAATTTGTCTCATAAATTATCCCTCAAAGAAATAACTTTCTGCTAATTCACGGACAGTCATTTGTTCTGTTTCATCATTAAGTTTTGCAATTATGCTTCGTTCAATCGCTCGCATAACAGGAATATATACACCTAAATCACATGCGTCGATAATACCACGAATACTTGCTGCTTCTTCACTTACACGTCCATCGCGAGCTAAAGGCATAAGGTCGCTTGCAAATGCAACAAACTTTTCAATTGTTGCAACATCATTTAATTTTGATTCTGCTAATAATAGTTCTTTTAATGTATCACCTTGAATGTAAGGAACTTCAATAATAACGAAACGGTTTTTTAACGCTTCATTTAGTTCACTTGTTCCAACGTAACCTTCGTTAATCGCAGCAATTACACGGTATTCGTCATCACCGTATACAACCTCTTGTGTAAATGGGTTTGTAATCATTTTACGGTAATCTAATGCGCCGTGAAGAAGTGGTAACGTTTCAGGTTTTGCCATATTGATTTCGTCAATATATAGGAAGTGACCGTTCTTCATTGCTTTCATAAGAGGACCGTTAACGAATGAAACTTCAGATGCACCATCTTTCGTTTGTAGTGTGTTGTATCCTAAAATACCCTCTACATCTAAGTCGACAGAGCAGTTAATGCTATGCATTGGTTTTTGGAATAAAGAAGAAAGAGTTTCCGCTAGTACTGTTTTACCACTACCAGTCGGTCCTTTTAATAGAATGTTCTTGCCAAGAAGAAGTGCTGTAATCGCATCTTCAATAATGCTATTATCAGACGCTTTATATATTTTCGTTCCGATTAAATGTGCATTTTCACCAGCTTCTTGTTTATTCTTTTCATGAATCGTAGAAAGCTGTTGTTTTAAATCAGCATGTATATGAAATTGTTCTAACATGTATTTCCCACCTAACATTATTTTCATAAAGTAATACATCTTATGATAACTTGTTTTAATATGGTATGCAAAGAAAAGGAAGGAGGATAAAGGGAAAAGAAAAAGCAATCAAGATGAAGTTGATTGCCTACAGTAAAGGAGAAATGAGCCTCATGAAAGACTCCAATATGCGTTTTTTTATACTTCTTTTTTGGAAAGAGTTCCATTTAATTTCAGTTGAATGTTTAAAATCTTCTTCAAAATCACGTTTAATGTCGTGAACTGTTTTTGATTCATAAAGCACGCTAATAATTTCGTAATTCAATTCAAAGCTACGTACATCCATGTTCGCTGTTCCAATAGTTGCAATTGTATCATCAACGAGTACAATTTTTGCATGCATAAAACCATCTTTATAACTGTAAATAGAAGCACCAGCTTTTAAAAGCGGAGTGAAATAGGATTGAGATGCTTGATCACTAATGATGCTATCACTTTTACCTGGATATAAAATCCGTACATCTATTCCGGCAATTGCACTTAAGCGTAATAATGTTAAAGTTTCTTGATCTGGAATAAAGTAGGGTGTAGCGATCCAAATGGATTTTTTTGCAGAGCCCATAACAGCTAATAATGTATTACGAATACTTTTATCATCGGAGCTTGGTCCGCTTGCTACGATTTGAACAGCACCTTCTGCATTTGAAATCTCTTTACCTGGGAAGTATTGTCTATTCATGAATTGATCCCAGGAATAAGTATTTAAACCACTAGAGGCATAGAGCCAGTCTTCTAGAAAGATTGCTTGTAATTTATATAATGCTTTTCCTTCTATTTTTAAATGACTATCACGCCAAACAGGAAATTTCTTGGAACGGCCAAGATATTCATCACCGACATTGAGTCCTCCGGTAAAACCAATTTTTCCATCTACAATAACAATTTTTCGATGGTTACGATAATTGACAGTTTCAAGTAACCAAGCTGAAAAAATAGGGTCAAATTCTACAATTTCAATCCCAGCTTCTTTCATAGGTTGCAAAAATCGTCGTCGTAACGTATTACTTCCAAGGCCATCATAAAGGAAGCGTACAATAACACCATCTTTTGCTTTTTGTATTAAAGCATCTCGAACTTTTGTACCAATTTCATCAGATTTATAAATGTAGTATTGAATATGTATATGATGCTTTGCCTGCTCTATAGCTCGCAAAATTTCTGAAAATGTTTGATCTCCGTTTGTTAAAAGTTTTGTAGTTGTTTTATCTGCGGCAGGACCACCTCCAAATTTTTGTATGACTTCTGTTAAATGTATGGAACGTTCATTTAGTGGGACTGTGAGTAATAACTCTAGTCTTCTTCCTTCTAATATGTCACGGAATAATTTTCTTTGTTCTTCTGAACGATGGAGATGTTTTTTTCTTCTCCAGCGGCTGCGTCCGAAAATAGCGTATAAAAGCACACCTATAATAGGAAGAAGTGCTAATACTAAAAACCATGCTAACGTACTTTGTGGAGATCTATTTTCTATAAAAATAACGAATGAAATTCCGACAATTGTGATGGACCATAGAGCACCGACAAATGTATATAACGAAATATACGATGTATTTAATAGGAACAGAACGATAGATACAATTGTAAATATTAATAGTAATTGAACGATAGGCTTCTTCATTTCTATATAATTCCCCTAATCTTTTTCAATATAGACTTCTTAAATAGAAGATGTAATATGACATCTTTATTATAAGGTGTTTTGCTTTTTTTACAAAATATAGACATTTCACCTATACTTTCCGCATTTGTCCTACATACAGTGTACTATCCCATTTTTTATCCCACTCTTAACGCATATGAAAATGAAAAAATCGAAAAGGAGCGGAGAAACATGAATTATATAGAAAATAATGGATTGTACTATCGAAATCATCATCATGGAGGACACAATCATGGTGGACATCATCACCATGGAGGACACAATCACTATGATCACCATCATCATCACGGAGGCGGATGGGGCTGGGGTGGTGGTAGTTCATGGGGAGGCGGATTTTTCCCTGGAAGCTTTGCAGGAGGAGTGTTAGGCGGACTAACAGCTGGTGCATTAACAGGTGCAACAAGTGGAGGATATTATCCGGCTCCATATCCAGTAGCTTATCCATCACCATACCCTGTAACGTATCCAATGCCATACCCAGGTTATCAGCAAATACCATATTCGTATTAAACTAAAAAAGAGGCTATCCTCTTTTTT
>NZ_JBNLYC010000123.1:0-12624 GCF_050172015.1 Bacillus sp. GMa5/1
TTGTAATAATTATATGAGTCGTATATGTAAATAACAATAGAAAGAAGATGATAATATGAGTAAAGAAGAGCTTGTGAAAAAACAGTTTGGCAGCAATGCAGATAAATATGTAAATAGTAAAATACATGCTAAAGGACTGGATTTACAATATGTAGTTCAACAAGTTGAGTCTCGTCATAATAATCGTCTTCTTGATGTTGCTACTGGTGGCGGGCATGTGGCAAATATGTTAGCACCTATGTTTGAAGAAGTAGTTGCACTTGATTTAACAGAACAGATGTTAGAAAAAGCAAAAGTTTTTATAAAGCAGAATGGTCATGAAAATGTATCTTTTGTAGCAGGAAATGCAGAGAATTTACCATTTGCAGACCATTTTTTTGATACAATTACATGCCGGATTGCAGCCCATCATTTTACGAGTCCGGCTCAATTTATTTATGAAGTAAATCGTACGTTGGAGGATAATGGATTATTCATCTTAATAGATAATGTTTCGCCAGAAAATAATGAATATGATACATTTTATAATTTTATAGAAAAAAAGCGTGACCCAAGTCATGAACGAGCTCTAAAAAAGACAGAATGGCTTACTTTATTAGAAAAAAATGGTTTGCAAATGCAGTCATGTCTTACTTTTGATAAGAAGTTTGATTTTGACTGGTGGTGTAATATGATGGATGTCCCTTTACAAAAGCGTGAAAAATTAACAGAATGTATGATGAAAGCACCAAACGAAATGAAGGAATATTTTAATATTCAATTTAAAAATAATAAAGTAGAATCGTTCTATACTGAAATGGCTATGTTTATATGTAAAAAAAGTATAACGTTAAAAAGATAAATGTGTTGCAGTCTTTCTGAAGTACGATATACTTAGTACAGAGAAACTGAGAATTGAGGAATAGTTATAATGATTCGTGTACGCATTGAAGGTACTGAGGAAGAAATGCTTGAATTTATGGGGAAAATGCCAGACATTCCTGGATTTGAAAAGACACATATGAGAGAGCCGAGAAAAGGAAATAACCCGAAATACGATTCAAGTAAAAATGTACTTGCATATTTGTCTTATAAAAAGATTGAAGTCGCCAATAAATAGGCGGCTTTTTTAGTTTGCGCTGTTTCACCGCCTTGTCTTTTTCACATAATAATAATAGTAGATTATGCTGAAGAGGGGTGAGAATAGTTAATAAGAAAATTATCTTTTTTGGAGACTTTGGTATTGATGACGCCGTAGCGTTAATTTATGCAAATAAAACATGTAAATTAGATATTCTAGGTATTGTTGCTGAGTACGGGAATGTATCACGAGATATCGTTACGGAAAATGTTTATTTTTTAGAAAGGTACTATGCTACACAAGTGAAAATTATTGAAGGTGCGAGTAGACCGATGACAGCTGAAGAGCCTTTGTTTTTCCCTGAAATCCACGGGGATCACGGTTTAGGCCCTATTATTCCACCTGAGATGAGAATTTGTAAACGAGAAAATTTTTGTGAATTAATCAAATTAATCGAACCTTGTCCAGAAGATATTATAATTGTGGCGACAGGGAGACTAACGACGCTTGCTACGTTATTTTTATTGTATCCAAATATAATGGATCGTATTTGTTCGTATTATATAATGGGCGGCGCTTTCCTATTTCCAGGTAATGTTACACCAGTATCTGAAGCGAATTTTTATGGTGATCCAATTGCAGCAAATATTGTTATGAAATATGCGAAAAACGCTAGCATATACCCGTTAAATGTAACACAGGGCGCGCTTATTACGCCTGAAATGGCCAATATAATAGATAAACAAGGAACTGGACAGGCGAAACTCATTAAACCAATGATTGATTTTTATTATGAGAACTTCTATAAAAAAGAATATCCGGGTATTGGTGGAAGTCCTATACACGATTTACTACCGTTTATCTCGTTTATAGATGACAGTATTTTCGAATATAAAAAATCGGCAGTGTGGATTAGTACGACAAATGATGTGACTAGGGGCCAAAGTGTAGCAGACTTTAGAAAAATAGCTGAGCCAACAAGGTTTGATAATCGGCCGATTCAAAGAATTGCTGTTGGTTTTAACTATGCAGCTTTTAAAGAAGAGTTTATGCGAACAATATTGAAGCCAGATTGTCCTTAATGTGTGTAATAACAAGTCGGATAAATCGTTAGTTCAAAAAAAGGTTTAATCTGTGTGTATTATTCTCAAAAATCTTAAAGTTGAACAACATGAATAACTTATGAAAAATGTCACATAACTAATGGTAAGCAATTGTTTCTAATTATATTTTGATTGGTGAAATGTAAAGGAGGTTATTATATGATTTGGTCTTTAATCGTCGGTGGTATATTAGGGTGGCTTGCGAGCTTAATTACTGGAAAGGACGTACCTGGTGGTGTAATAGGTAATATTATTGCTGGTATTATCGGTTCTTGGGTTGGTTCGAAATTACTTGGTAGTTTTGGTCCAGTCATTGGCGGATATGCAATTATTCCAGCTTTAATCGGTGCGATCATTTTAATTTTCATCGTAAGCTTCTTATTACGAGCAATGCGAAAATGAATGTAAGGACTGTTTACATTTGTAAGCAGTCCTTTTTATATGTTATGCTAGTATTATACAATCAGGAGGTGTCAGCATTGAAAACATTCACAGTAAATTTCCATCAAGAAGATAATGCTAAAGCGACAACAGTACATAAATTAAGTGAAGAGGACTTTAACAAAGCAACAGAAAAAGGCACTCGTCATCTATTTGATTTAGATACAAACGTTGGATTCTTCGTATTCTTTGACGCAGAAGATGCAGAAGGAAACGATCAATACTTAATGTTACAATACGAAGGTGATCATGAAGAGCCAACTGCGTGCTACGGATTTGATTTAAAACTATACTATCAATTTTTAGCACTGTACTTAAACGATCTTGAGTTCCAAGGTGAAACAGATGAGGAAGAGGAAGAATACGGTCCAATTCATCATTTAGCGCATTTACTTTATCATATTGTTGAAGATGGTAAATCAATCGAAGTGTAATATACATATTTGAAGCTGCCCTTTTTGGGCAGCTTTTTTATATGACATTGGAATGGTGTACTGTGAGCTAAATAAAGTGAAACTTTAATCAGTGGGGGGTGTTCATCCCCACTGATTATCAGCCCTCACCAATCGGGCTTTTACGGACAGCAGGGCCCCCACCTAACTTCTTTGTTTCCGCTGAATTTTGAGGTGGGGATCTTACTGCCCGGCAAATAGCGGGATAAATTAATAATAGAAATTTATTTATTACTTTCATGTTAGCATCGTAAAACACCTGTTATAATGATTGTAATTAAATTCATGGAGGCTAATTCTATGCTTGTAGATGTAAAAGCTTTTATTAAAGCTGCAGGTTTAACATGTATTTCATCATTAAGTGGAGATAACACGTTTGCTTATAATTTTGAAACTGTAAAAAATACTATCGCTACATTTTTTAAGAAGCTAAGATTTACCGTATAATTTTATTTCAATCAGTAGGAAAAGAGTAATCACTTCCTACTGGTTTTTTTCTGTTTCAAGGAGCTGTTGTGAGAGCATGTTTTAAGTTATAGATAGAGGATATTATCATTGAGAAGAGAAGGTTTAAATAAGGAGATGAAAATGGTTTCGTTTATCAAGAGGTAGTTACTTCGGATATAACAGACTTGGTTACTTTTTAGAAACAGCTTTTGTAATATATTTTGTACAAGCTTTTGGAGAGAGTGAAGCACTGACTTTTTGGAACAAACATAATTTGAAAAGTAATGTAATGGGTTGGTTAACGAAATGAATAAGATGCAATAGGGGGTAAAAATGATGAAAATATATTTAAAAATAGTTATGTTATTTTTGGTGTTTACATGTATGTTTGCGCTAGTCGCATGTAAAGGGACAGACGAAAAAAAGGAAACAAATCCAACCTCGGAAAATAATAAAAATGAACAAAGTAATTTTTCAGAAGAACAGAAAAATCCTGAAGCAAAACCAAGCAATGAAAAAACAACAAAACCATCGCCTGACCCAGATTCGAAAAATAGAACACTTAATCAAAAATCAATTAACCACGTTAAAGATTTGTTTGAACTCGCAAAAGAAGGAAAAGTACCTAATGTACCATTTGGAGCGCATACAGGGGATATTGAAGAAATTGAAAAAGCGTGGGGGAAAGCAAATAAAACCGAATATGCAGGGAACGGAATGTACGCAACTTTTACAAATAAAAATATTGTTTTCGGATTTAATAAAGGGTCACAAGTTTTTGATGTACGCTCATATCATGCAGAACTAAAATTGATTACATTACAAGAAATTGAAAAAGCATTAGGAAAACCATCTTCAGTTAAAGAGAATGGGGAAGATAAAATATATGTATACAAAGTAAATAACCAGTATGAGCTGAAATTTGTCATTCCAAAATCGACTGGTAAGGTAGATCATATTTCTGTATTTTCACCAGAGGATAGTATTAATAAAATGGCAGGATAAGAAATTAAGTGATTTCAAAAACACCTCACTTTCCTTAAGTGAGGTGTTTTTAGTTGTAAATAAGGAACGTCTCCTGCCATATAAAACATACTTTCATACGCGAAATACTTCACTTTTGTTTTTTAATATTCATCCAACAAGAAATATTGATCTACTGAAAAAGTAGTAACCTATAAATTATGTGTAGGCTGGTTCATGATTTTTTTACGTTCTAAATTTTGAACAAACAGTGCTTGAACAATACCTCCAATTAATAAGAAACTAGCACAAATATAAAACAGCATACTTCCATTTAACTTACTTAATAAAACTGCACCAATAACTGGTCCGCACGTTCGAGATATATCCCAGTGTATACCGTAAATTGAAAAATATAAACCACGTTTATTGTGAGGTGCAATTTCTGAAACGAATCGTAACAAGTGGTTTAGAGCAATACTTTCTCCAATGACTAAAAAGAGTAAGGTGAAGAATAACGACAATATCGTCGTTGAATAACTAAAGCCAACTGCAGCTATTGTATAGCAGGCGTAAGAAATAAGGATGATTTTCGCCATAGAAAATCGTTCAGACCATTTTACGAGGAAGATTTGTAGTATGATTTCCAAAATGGCTTTGCATGTTGAAATAAATGCGAGTATGAATACGAGATTAGGAAATACATGTTCTGCAAAAATACGATAATTCGTCTCAGTTTGTGCATAAAAAAAGCTAATAGGAAGTGTAGAAACCATAAGACCGAATATGGCATAATGTTTAAAAATAAATTGCTTTGGTGAACTTGCCTCAACTGTTTGTTTCGACTTACTCATAGGTGGAACGGTTTCTGGGAGCTGGGTCCAAACAACAACGGCATATATCGTAAGGGTTACACTTTGCACGATAAATAAATATTCTGGGTGAGTATTATAAAAACATGCACCGATTAAAGGGCCGACTACGGATCCAATTGCTCCCATCGTTTGTAGGAGAGCAAAAATTGCTGCTTGCTGCTCTTGTTTTGTTAAATCAGCAATTTGTGCACGCTGAGCTGGAATGTATAAGGAACGGCCAATACCATTAATGACATATAACAGTGCAAATATAAAAACAGATTGAGCGAAAACGAAACTGCCGATTGCAACACCTTGTAGTAATAATCCGAGTAACATAATCTTTTTTCGGCCATATTTATCAGTAATTCCTCCAGCAATAAGTGTAAATAAAATGTCTGAAAGTGGCTGTAATCCGAAAATTAGCATAGTTATTATTACATTGCCGTTTAACATTTTATTGACGTAAATAATCATAATGAGAGCTAACATAGATTCAGTCGTTCGGGTTAATAATTCACCACACAATCTAATAAAAATAGGTTTATTGTAACGAAGTAAGAGATAATTCAATATTAATTCCTCCTTTCTATATTGAAATGATAAGATGAAAGGAGAGTTGGAAAAAGGGTAGAGACTATAGGGAGGATTTTTCACCTTTTAGGGGGAGTATGATGTTTATTTTAGATCAATACATTGAACTATGGATTGCTTATGGAAAAGGAAAAAAAGAGGGAGAACGATTGGAAGTAACAGTGCAAAATATATCTGGTACATTATTTTGTACAGAGCGCAATAGTAAATTAATTATAAAAAAATTAGATGAGTTAAATTGGATCAAGTGGTTTCCAGGTCGCGGCAGAGGAAATCGGTCTAAGTTAATATTTCAAAAGCACCCGATGTCTTTAATTTTAGATAGAGGAAAAGAAATAACGAAAAAAGGGGATGTGAAAAGCGGAAGTATATTTGTGGAACGCTATAGCTCACATTTTCCATCAGTAAAGGGAGAATATCATTCCTGGGTGGATTCAATATTTGGTCATAAGGTTGAAATGACATCTGAAGGGAGAAGAGATATACTCCGGTTGCAAGTACAAATGAATTTAGATATCACATTAGATCCTGTATACGCTACAATGCGCTCAGAATGCCATATGGTAAAACATATATTCGACACACTCGTGTATGTAGACGGTAATACAAACATTATAGAGCCAAGACTTGCATTTCACTGGGAATATAATGACGCTGAAAAAATATGGACGTTTTACTTACGAAAAGGAGTTCACTTTCATAATGGAAAACAACTTACTGCACATGATGTTATATACTCGTTGAATCGATTTATAAAGCTGGAAAATAATGCACACACATGGATGTTACAACACGTTGAAAGTATCCGTTCAGTGGATGACTACGTTTTCGAAATTCAATTACATACAGAAAATCGAATGTTTTTACATATGCTAAGTGCAGAACAGTGTTCTATCGTGAATGAAGATGAAGCAGGAGGGCTAATTGGAACCGGGCCTTTTCAATTATATAAAAGTAATGAAAATCTGTTCATTTTAGAAGGACATCCTTTATATTTTCGTGAAAGACCTTTTTTAGATCGTGTTGAGTTGTGGAATGTAGAACAAGGTGTAGGTACATACGATGTTTTAGTAAAGGCGCAGTATAAAGATAAAGAAAAACATAATAAAGAATTGTCTCGGCTTGAGTCGAACGTGACATATATAACATGTAATCTTACGAAAGAAGGACCAATGCAAGATGAGTTATTTCGGAAAGCGTTATATAACATCATTCATGGTTATACAATCGTTCAAGAACTCGGCGGAGAACGTGGAGAAGTGGCAAAAAAACTAATATTAGCAGGTGAAAGCATTGTAGAGATTGAGGAAGATGTAGAAAGTTTAATTAAAAGGAGTACTTATCATAATGAAGTACTACAACTCTACACATTTACAGGACGAGATCATGTTGAAGATGCACAGTGGATACAAAAAGAGTGTGCGAAATATGGGATTCGTGTAGAAAATAATTTTCTTGATATAGAAGAGCTATTGGAAGTAAGTACGATACAAAAGGCCGATATGATGCATGATAGTGCCACAATCAGTGAACGAATAGAAGATAGTCTATTATATATGTTTCTTACAAAAAATAGTTTTATTCATGGACAAAGCAGCATGGACTTTCATGAAAAGTTGTCTCCTTATTTTAGACAAGAAGTATTAGAGAAAAGAGTTGCACTGTTACGCGATATCGAGGATACTTTGTTACGTCAAATTCATATTATTCCTTTATATCGTAATAAACAAGAGGTAAGTACACATGAAAAAGTTCAAAATATAATGATTAATTCACAAGGTTGGATTGATTTTTATAATATTTGGTTTAAGTCTTGATATATAAGGGCTTTTGCACATTTTCATAAGGTGTGTAAGAGCCTTTTCTGTATGTAGGAATAGGTTTGTTTTACACATTGTTACGCTACTTGTGATAAAAGTCCATTTACAGCGTAACAGTGTTATGTTACATTGTTATCAGGAAGGAGTGTTATACAGTTGAGTACAGATTTAATTTCAAAAAAAGATTTATTAGAACTAACTGGTATTTCATACGGACAGTTATATAGGTGGAAAAGAAAAAATTTAATTCCGGAAGATTGGTTTGTACGAAAATCAACGTTTACAGGTCAAGAGACATTTTTTCCGAAAGAAAAGATATTAGAGCGTATCGATAAAATCCAAACGATGAAAGAGGATTTATCACTTGATGAACTAGCGAACATGTTTTCGCCGAGTGTGAGAGACATTCTTTTAACAAAGGAAGACATTTTATGCAAGGGGATTGCATCAGAACCAGTTTTACAATTTTTCATAGAACAAACGAATAAAAGAGCAGAGTTTCAATTTGTAGATATTCTTTATGTGTACATGTTAGAAGAATTACTGCAATCAGGAGAGATTAGTTTAGAAGAAGGAAAAATGGTCTTGCAAGTTTTACGTGAAAATTATGAAGCAATTAAACATAAAACTTGTGACTTAATTATTGTCCGAAAGTTAGGGATTTCTACATGTTTATTAGTTTCAAACGTGGACGATTTAATTTTTGAAAAAGGCACCAAAATCGTTTTACGCGAAGCGATTATGAAATATACCGAAGCATTAAAAACTAAATTGTTGTAGTGGAGGAGAAAGTATGCGTACAGATAATTTGATTATAAATGGTTACGGTTCATCGAATGGTGGCGAGTTTCATAAAGTGCAATTAAACGGAAAAGGAACTGTGAATGGAAATGTTGAATGTGAGCAATTTGAATGTAACGGTTACGGTGCAGTTACTGGCGATTTGAAAAGTAGCAGTGCACGAATTAGCGGATCTGGTAAAGTTGATGGCACAGTTCAAGCTGAAACGATGCGAATTGATGGAAAAGCAACAATTACGCAAAATGTAAAAGCAAACAGTTTGAAAATTGCAGGAAAAGGTACGATAGGTGGAAATGTCACTGGTGAAGAATTTAAAGTCAATGGTCAAGCTACAATTGACGGTAATTGTGAAGTGGATACTTTTTCTTCAGAAGGACAATTTACAATCGGTGGTTTATTAAGCGCAGATGAAATTAATATAAATATTCACGGTACATGTCGAGCGAAAGAAATTGGTGGTCAAACGATTAAAGTAAGACATAGATCAGGTACATTTAGTAGACTATTTAAAACAGTGTTTGGCTTGCAGTTAGAAGCTGAACTATTAGAAGGTGACAATATCGATATTGATTATGCTCACATAAGAACGGTAAGAGGAAACAATGTTACAGTAGGAGCAAACTGTGAGATTGAACTGATTGAATATACCGGTGTTCTTACTGTTGATAAAAATGCAAATGTAAAAGAAATTAAGCAGGTTTAACGGAAGGGAGAAATCAGTATGGAACATCCACATAGTCTCACAGTAAATGGTTCTGGTAATTCAGCAGGCGGAGATTATAATAAAGTGAAGATTCGCGGTGAAGGAACAATTACGAATGATATGAGTTGCAATGAGTTTAAAACGTACGGAACGAGTGATGTACACGGTAATGTGAAAGTGAAAAACTATGTCGTGTATGGAGATAACGAAGTACAAGGAAATGTAGATGCGGAATATGTAAAAGTATATGGTAATACACAAATTCATGGTGATGCTCATATTGAAAAAACAAAAGTTAGAGGTATGATAGATATTGAAGGAAAGTTTTCAGGTGATTTCGTAGATGTAAAAGGTGCTTTAAATGTAAAGGGAGATATTGAAGTAGAAGATTTATCATTAACTGGTGGTCTTGAAAGTGATGGATTACTTAATGCTGAAAATATTCAAATCTCACTTCGTTATGAAGGCAGTAAGGTAAGAGAAATTGGTGGTAAAAAAATTACCGTTCGTAAAAAAGCGAGATTTATTCCTTTTACTAGTCATGCTGGAAACCTCCAAACTTCGATTGTTGAAGGAGATGATATCTATTTAGAACATACGATTGCTGAAGTTGTAAGAGGCAACAACGTCACAATTGGTCCTGGATGTGAAATTAGTGTTGTAGAATATCATACTAGTTTTAATCAAAAAGGTAATGCAGTCGTAAAAGAACATAAACAAATATAAGTAGTATGAGGGAGAGCAAGAGATATGGTTGAGAAGAATAATAAGCTCGGCTTTGTTGTGGCGGGCTTATTGCTAGGTATTTTAATGGCATCGATGGATAATACCATTGTCGTAACGGCGATGGGAACAATCGTTGGTGACTTAGGAGGCCTCGAAAACTTTGTATGGGTCGTTTCTGCCTATATGGTCGCAGAAATGGCAGGCATGCCTATTTTCGGTAAGCTATCAGATATGTATGGTAGAAAGAGATTCTTTATTTTCGGTTTAATTGTCTTTATGATTGGTTCGGCACTTTGTGGTACTGCTGAAAATATTACACAGTTAGGTATTTATCGTGCCATTCAAGGTATTGGCGGCGGGGCATTAGTGCCGATCGCGTTTACTATCGTTTTTGATATTTTTCCACCTGAAAAACGCGGGAAAATGGGTGGTTTATTCGGAGCTGTATTTGGATTATCTAGTATTTTCGGGCCATTACTTGGCGCATATATTACCGATTACATTAGCTGGCACTGGGTATTTTATATTAACTTACCACTTGGCATTTTAGCACTTATTTTTATTACATTCTTTTATAAAGAATCACGCGTTCATAGAAAGCAAAAGATTGATTGGTTTGGCGCAATTACTTTAGTTGGTGCAGTAGTTTCTTTAATGTTTGCGCTTGAACTAGGCGGACAAAAATATGATTGGGATTCTAGCTTTATTTTAAGTTTATTTGGTGGATTCGCTATTTTAATCATCGCATTCATTTTTATTGAACGAAAAGTAGAAGAACCAATTATTTCATTTGAGATGTTTAAGCAGCGCTTATTCGGAATGAGTACAATTATTGCATTATGTTACGGTGCTGCATTTATGTCAGCAACTGTTTACATTCCGTTATTCATTCAAGGTGTATACGGCGGGACTGCAACAAACTCAGGATTATTACTTTTACCTATGATGCTAGGATCAGTCGTAACAGCGCAGTTAGGTGGATTTTTAACGACTAAGCTGAGCTACCGAAACATTATGATTATTTCTGCTGTTATTATGTTAATCGGATTATTCTTATTAAGTACATTAACGCCAGAAACAAGTCGTGCATTATTAACGGTTTATATGATTATTATCGGATTTGGAGTAGGTTTCTCATTCTCTGTACTAAGTATGGCTTCAATTCATAACTTCGGTATGGAACAGCGTGGATCTGCGACTTCAACGAGTAATTTCATTCGTTCATTAGGAATGACACTAGGTATTACAATCTTCGGAATGATCCAAAGAACAGGTTTCCAAGATCAATTAGAAGAAGCATTTAAAGGGATGAGCGGGGGAATGAATACAAAATTAGGGGATTCAAGAGCCATTTTATCAGAATCGGCAAGATCTCAAATCCCTCCGCAAATATTAGATAAGATTATTGACGCTCTTTCTAGTTCAATTGTTCAAACATTCATGTGGGCATTGGTACCAGCTGGATTAGCATTCATGTTCATTTTCTTTATGGGAAATGAGCGTATGGTAATTAAGAAAGAACAAATGAATAAAAAGAGTGAAACATCAAAAGCGTAATGAAAAAGCTCCTTTCCAATTGGAAAGGAGCTTTTTCGTATGTACGGTGTTAGATTAGCCTTCGATAATTTCGTATTCTTCGTCTGCAAGTAATAAAATTTGCGTTTTCTTGCCTTTGTTTTGAACTTCGATTACATCGTATGCGCCTAAGTCTCTTACTTTGCTTTGAGAAGCGTTAACCATAACTTCAATAGAATCAATTAAGATATCTTCTTCAATATATGATTCAGGCAATGCCATATCTTCAGTATCTAATACACACGCATATAGATTTTGTAAATTTTCAGCAGTTGGGTTTTGTTCCTCAACATCAATGATATTTTTTACTGCATCCATATTTTCTTCTTTTGCTTGGTACACTTTAATTTTAGCCATAATTTTAATCTCCTTTATAACGTAATCGTAGAGGCTACACCTCATTATAACGTTTTTTTTATGAAAGATGAAATTGTTATATGTATTTATAGTAAAAATTATGTGTCCTTACTCAAAATTGGTGTAATTTCCATATAAATGTACGAGTAGGTAACGATAATGTTACGTTAAAGTTATATTGTCCAAGCTTTTCTTATTTTCTTCTTATATGTATGTAGTAGCAATTCTATATAGAGAAGGGATGGAGTGTAAGTGGGTTGTGAACCGAGAGTTTCTAGAGATTTTGTTCAAGTACCTGAACTGGTAGGTTTTCGATTACTTTTATCACATCCAGCTGGAGACCCTTTAAACTACGGATTATTATTTATTAATTTTCCTGATACGATTTTTATTTTTATATTGGCATCAAGCGGATACCTTGCCATTTCGAACTGTTTAAAAATAGAGGGCGGAACTGGTGATGCCGAAATAGAAGAGATGAAAAAAATGATAGAGGATGACGATAATACGTACAAGTCAGTTGTTAAATTGACTAAAGTATATAAGAACGGTGAGACGGAATCTTTTATTTATAAAAATGAGTTATAATACATGTATTTAAATGCACCCTCAAACTATTGTTGAGGGTTGTTACATAATTAATTATGTTGATCCTTCAAACCGTTTGTTAACGAGTAAGAAATATATTTATTGTTGACTTATTTTATAGGTTGATCATTTCATAGTTA
>NZ_JBNLYC010000124.1:0-12577 GCF_050172015.1 Bacillus sp. GMa5/1
AATAATAAGAATACAAAAACGACTCTTATCACAAGAAAAGAGTCGTTTTCTAACTTTATACTTTTAATACTTTCATGTTAAAAATGCGAAAACTAAAATACTATTTAAGAGCCTTAACTATAACTTTAGTTGCCTCTGCAATGAGTTGATTATCATAGGTTGCCTCTTTCTCATCTTTACTAGATAAAATTGCGATGATAATTGGTGCTCTATTTGGAGGCCAAACGATAGCAATATCATTTCTTGTCCCGTAACTACCAGCACCTGATTTATCTCCAACTACCCAGTCAGTTGGTACGCCTGCACGAATAAGTTTGTCCCCTGTAGCATTTCCTTTCATCCACTCTGTAAGAATTTTACGTTTTTCAGCTGGAAGTGCATTTCCGACCGTAAAAGCTTTAAGATTCGTAGCAATAGCTTTCACTGTACTAGTGTCACGAATGTCTCCTGGAATAGCTTCGTTTAATTCTGTTTCAAAGCGATCAGACATAGTAATCCGATCCCCCATATGCCTAAGCGCTTTTTCATATCCTTTCGGTCCTCCTATTTTATTAAATAAAATGTTCCCTGCAGTATTATCGCTTGAACGAACAGCTGCCTCAGCAATTTCTCCTAGTTTCATTCCAGTATCTACATGTTTCTCTGTAACAGGTGAATAATCCACTAAGTCTTCTTTCGTAAATGTGATTACTTCATTTAATGTATCAATTGAGTTTTGCTGTAGTAATACTCCTGCTGCTAAAGCCTTGTAGGTTGATGCGAAGGCAAATCTTTCGTTAGATCGATAAGAGATTGTTTGATTTGTACCAGTATCAATCGCATATACACCTACTCGAGCATCAAATTTTTTCTCAAGTTGTGAGAACTCTTTATGCGTCGCCTGATTTTTATGTTTCACTTGTCCAGTCTTTTCTTTCGCTTCAACTTGCAGTGCCCCTCCTGTAAAAGCTTCTAGGCTTGTAATACTTAAACCTAATATACCAACGCATATTCCTATTTTTAGCATCCTCTTATTTTTCAAAATCATCATTCCTTCCAAATTTTTAGCACCTTTTTATACGTACACATAATAGACAATCACCGAACCAAATTTGTTCCACAAACTAAAAAAATTATAGCTAGTATGAGAGTTATTAACAAAATAAGAGATAGTAGCTACGACGCCTCTATCTCTTATTTCATATTTCATTTTTTTACTTATAAATGGCTTTATATGAACAGGGTCTCTTCCCTGAGAAAAGTACTCTAATTTTGCTTAGAACTACCTGTACTAGTAGCTTCACCATGTATACGTTGCTGTTTCAAATCAAAGTATACATCTAATACTTCCTTTCCAATTATAGAATTAATTCCATTTTTATCATCATGAAGCCATGGAACTACTACGGAAAATGCTACTTCTGGATTATCATATGGAGCATATCCAACTAACGTTAAGTTGTAACATTCCATGCGTTCTCCTTTTGCATTTCTACCAATCGGGTCATCTCCACCATATACAGTTTGGGCTGTTCCTGTCTTTCCTGCTGGTTTATATGGCGCGTTTTTGAAATATTTCACGCCAGTTCCATCACCTTCTTGGAATACCCATCTAAACCCTTCTTTTATCCGATCAATATGTTCTTTCTTCATATCAATTCGATTTAATACGACAGGCTCTATGGAACGTATAACTTTGCCAACCTCTTCTTTTATTGATTGTTCTCGTATTTCTTGTACAATTTGAGGTTGCATTCTATAACCACCATTCGCAATCGTTGAAATATATTGCGCTAATTGCAACGGCGTATACGTATCATACTGACCGATAGAAAAATCTAGTAAAAACCCAGGTTGACTATCTACTTTTCTCGTTTGTCCAATTATTTCATTCGGTAAATCAATACCTGTTGGGACACCTAAACCAAATTGCTTGAAATAATAGCGCATCGTATCAAATGCTCCTTGTTTAATATCCAATGAGCCATTTGGTACGTAATTGACCCCCGCAATTTTTAAAGCTGTCTGGAACATGTATACATTCGAAGATACTTGTAAAGCCCGTAAATCATTAATATTACCAAATCCGGATACATTCCACGATTTCTTAGCTTGTGTACCTTTAAATTTCATCGGCGCGTCATAAAATTGATCTCCTGGATGTATTGCCCCTGTCTCATATCCAGTTAATAAAGTAGCACCTTTTACAGCTGACCCTAGCTCATACGAAGTTGTCATGTTTCCTAATGCCAAATCCTCAACCTCTACTTTCCCTTCTTTTTCTACAATCTTTTTGCCTGCCATTGATAAAATTTGTCCGTTATTTGGATTCGTCATGACAACAAAAGCTCGATCGAGCAGTGGCTCTGAACTCTTAAAAGCTCTCAAGTTTTTTTCTATACTTTCTTCCACTTTCTTTTGTAATTCCATATCAATCGTTAATGTTAAACTATTACCACTTTTTCCTTTAGAGATTATTTCTGTGCTAACAATGTTTCCTGATTTATCAGTAATATTTTTTACTTCTTCTTTTGTGCCGTGTAATACATCTTCATATCGTTGTTCAATATAACTTTTTCCAACACGATCATTACGGTTATATCCACGTACTAAATAAGAATCTAAATTTTCTTTCGGTAATCCTTCTTCACTACTCGTAATATTTCCTAATACAGAACGAAATAAATTACCGTTTACATAATTACGTTCCCAATCAACAGTTGCATCTACTCCTGGAAAATTCGCAAGATTTTCGCTTATCCGCGCATACTCTTCATCTGTTACATCTTTTTTAATGATTTGTGGTGTTAGTTGATAACCTGAACTCATTTTACTTTTAATAGCTAACACCTTTAAATCTTGTGCTGTTAATTCTGCTAATTCTACCTCTGTAACCCGACCTCGTCTTAAGTCTTCTATTTTTTTATCTAACTCTTTTCCCTCTATACCCTTTTCTTTAAACTTTTCTATATCTTTCTTAGTAATCTTTGTCTCCGCACGTTTCGAATTCAACTGCATCCAAAAATCTTTTTTATCGATATCTGTTAATTTATTTATATCTTGTTCAGGCATTTCAAGTACTTTCGCCAAGTCTTTTGCTGTTTTTAAAATATCTTCACTCGTAATTCCCTTCACCCTTGTATACGTAATTGTGCGAAGAGATTTATTATTAACAACTGTTTTCCCTTCTCGATCTAAAATTTGTCCACGTGGAACTGGAATACTAGTTATTGCATTTTGACTACTTTCCACTTGGTTCTTATAAGCCTCTCCCTCAACGATTTGTACCTTTCCTAGCTGCATAATAATAGCTGAGAATAGTACAAATATGCAAAGGAACATTATATTTAATCGAATAGATATATATGTCTTCTGCTTCTTGCCTTTTTGTTCTTTCATAAATCCTCCATTTAATCCTTTCAGAAATTGCTACAAATACTAAAAGCATTTCTTATATATTAGATACCGCTAATCGGTTATAAATATCGCCTCAATTTTTTGCTTAATCCTTGTAAGCATCCATTCTTTTTCGTTTAGCTACGGCATTAATAACTCTCCCTTCTTGTTTTCTCTCTATTTTTTTGCCGCTTGCATTAGAAGTGCTAAACTGTATAATGACTCTTATTAAACTTACATATAGACTTGCTAGTAAATTTTCATGCTAATTATTCCTTTCTTCATGCTTTAATACTTAATAGACAACCTAAACAATAAAGTTGTTCCACATTTACAAAAAAAATAATTAAATATAAGATGAAATAGGCTACATAAGGGAGGGTTATATGTTACATACAAAAAGATGGAGATTTTTTGCGGTTCTTTCTATTGTAGGTTTGATTTTACTAATTTTATTAAAAATCAACTTCATTTCAATTACTATCGCAACTTCTTCAGCTGAAAGAGGAAAGATTTTTGATCAAAATGGTGTAATACTAGCTACAAATAAGAAAGTTAAGTCTCTATATTGCACTTCTAATGATGAAAAGCTATCGAAACAAGATACATCAAACACATTAGCTTTTTTTAATCAATTTTCAAGCGAGTTTCAACATGATATTTCTACAGAGAACATAAAATCTCAATTACAACAATCTTGTAAAAAGCAGACTATGAATGATATACCGTTATACTCTCATATAACTGAGAATGAACTTGCATTCATAAACAAAAACAAACCCAATAATGTAATAATTAAAGATGAATGGATTCGATATTATCCTAAACACGAAATTGGTTCACAAGTAATTGGGTATGTAGAAAATGACCTTAATTCAAAGCATATGGCTGTTGGAAAAAGCGGGATTGAGCTGCAATATGAAAATGATTTAAAAGGAAAACCAGGTAAAACTCTTATTTTTAAATTGAATAATAAAAAGTTCTTATGGGACATTCAAAAAGTACAAATAGGTAAAGATGTACGGCTAGCTTTAGACTCTGAGTTGCAGCAAAAAGCAGAAGAAGCATTAAGATCTCAAATTAAGAAAATACCTGATGCTAAAGCTGGTTATGCTGTAGTAAGCGATGCAAAAACTGGCGCAATTTTAACTATGGCCAACACGGCAGTTTTTGATCCAAATATATTAAATACACGTGTATCTTCTAGAAAAGAAAACATTAACTCTCTTTCGCAAAATAAAGCAATTCAAAAATTAAAGTATGGTGAATCTTATGTAAATATGGCTTCTACTATAAAACCACTCACTATTTTAATTGGATTAAACGAAAAGCTTTTCCAACCCGAAGATACTTATTTAGATAAAGGTACTTTTCAGTATGATAATCAAAATAACATTACGAATGCGCCTGGAACACCAACAGGGGAGATTACACCGAGGCAGGCTATCATTAATTCATCTAACACATTTATGACAGCAAAAGTAGCTCTGCCCCTATTCAACCAAAACAATGGGAATATAGAAAAAGTGGCACATATATGGACAGATTATTTAATGCAATTCGGCCTACGTTCTAAAACCGGGATTGATTTACCCTTTGAAGAAGACGGACAATATGAATTCCATCCATCTAATAAGTTTGAAAATGGAATCTCCGCTTTATTAAACGCCTCTTGGGGAGGAAATGAAGTGCATACCCCTCTTCAACTCGCTCAATATGCAGCAACTTTGGCAAGTAAAGGCGACAAATATAAACCTCAAATCGTAAGTGCGATTATTGGTCAAGATGGTAAGGAAACCAAAAAGTTTAAACCCATTTTAGAAAGTTCAAATCGTTACCCGATGAACTTTTGGAGTGTCGTGCAAGGTGGGATGAGTCAAAATATAGAGGAAATTAAAAAGTTGCCCTTTGACGTCGCAGGTAAAACAGGTATTACAGGTTTTCCGAATGAGCAAGCAAGAATGATAAATCACTCTCTTTTCATTGCGTATGCTCCTACGGAAGATCCACAAATTGCCGTTTCTGTCGTTATCCCTGGTAGTAATTCAGAAAAAAACATTGCCGCTCTCGTTACATCAGAAATTTTAGAGTACTGGAATACTCTTCAAAACGAAAATAAAAACAAAGAGGAAGGTTCATTAAAGTGAACCTTCCTCTTTTACCATATAGAATCTATATTTATTATTTTCCATGTTCCTTCATTATTCTTTTCGAACATAAATGAATATTTAATATCAGTTAAAACGTACTCTTTCTGTACATATCCAGTATTACCGTTAATTGTCGAAATTTTTATATATCCATCATTTTGCACTTTTTCTGGAATCCAAGCTTTTACCATTTCATTAGATATTTCATATAAAACTTGTGATTCTCTCTTTGGTTCAGCTAAAATTTTCGTTTTATTTCCAGTAACAGTTGCATATATAAAATGCGCTTGGTTTGGTTGGTTACTTTCTGTCAATCCACTTGGTACTTTATATACTTGCTTTGTATCTTTTGCAAACTCTCCTCCCATTGTAAGGGCGACTTGCAACTCATGAAAGATATCTTCATCAAACTTCAGTTCATCCTTCCTATAACTCTTTCCTTTAAATAGAACTTCATCATTTAACGCTTTGTACAAGTTATTTTCATTTTTTGAGTTCGTACTTTGATATAGTTCATTCATAAATTGTTTTAATGATGGATCTTGAGCAGACTCATCTTTTGTTTTAGGCTTAATTTGAGTACTACTTTGTACCGGCGATTTATTATCATCAAGCCAAGGTTGTTGAACAATGAAAAATAACATTGTACAAACCAAAACAACTACAATAGGTAATGCTTTTTTACGAAATGGTCTTTTATGTTTTACAAAATCCACTTCATTATTTTCATATATAGACTGCTTTATTTTAGAAATAAATTCTTCTTCATCTTTACGATTCTCCATTGGCCCTTTTTTTATTTTTCTATACCAGTCAGGATTTTGTTTATTGTTCATCACTACTACCCTCCCCTATTAATTTTGAAACCTTACTTCTCGCTCTACTTAATCTCGATTTTACAGTTCCAATGGATACTCCTAATGTTTCAGCCATTTCTTCATAAGATAATTCATATTTTGCGTCCAATATAATTATTTCACGGTGCTTTTTAGGTAGTTCTAATACAACCTTCCACACATCATTCATTTCTTCTTGCTTAAAAAATTCTTGTTCTGCTGACAGGGATTGCTTATCGTCACTAAAAAATCCTATTAAAGATATCCTTTTAAAATAAGAGGATTTCAAATAGTTTATTGCCGTATTTCTTGTGATTTTTAATATCCACGTTTTAATAGATGACTCCTTTCGAAATGAATTCCAATTTTTAAACACCTTTATAAATACATCTTGCGTGATATCATCTGATAAGTGTGGATCTTTCGTAATAATAAATGAATAATTCCATACATCTTGCCAATAGTCTTTTATAACATAGTCCAGCTCATCATGATTACACTTTTCAATAAACGTCTGTTCCATTTCCACACCTCAAACTTATTTGAATAAACATAAAAACTGCCCTCACTTTTATTATGGTTTCAATATATAGACAAGATACAAGTTTCATTTGTTCCATTGTTTATCTTTTTCAAGCAGAATAATACTACTAAAAAACAAGTAAAGCATACAATGATAAAATTCTACTCATGAAAATCTGTTTTTTGAATTTAACGTAACACTCCACTTGTCCATTTCAATTTGCTATCTCCTTCTATTTGCCATTAACAATGTCAACTTTTCTAGAATCACAGCAAAAAAGCATTCTTTCTAATCGAGAATGCTTTTTTGAAATTTAATTGTTCTATATTTTCCCCAATTTATATCTTTGAGTTAAGCAAACCTGTAATAAATTTAGTCAAAAAATTCACCATATAATTAAGTATTATTTCTGAAATACATGTTTTACTTTTTCACCTGGAACGTTACTTCCTCCTCTTCCTTTTACATCTTCAATCATCATTGTAACAATCATGTCTGGCGCATTTGCATCGAAAGCTGCGAACCATCCCAGTTCTTTTCCGTCTGCTTCTTTCGACTCTTTCAGTTCTGCTGTACCAGTTTTACCAGCAAGCGTTACACCATCAACCTTTGCAATTCTTCCTGCGCCATCAGGGTCATTAATGACTTTAATTAATGCGCTCTTTAATATCTCTTGATTCTTTTTAGAAACCACATTTTCTTTCCAATTCCCTGCTACTTTTGCTTCTTTTAAAAGATGTGGCGACGGAATATTCCCTTCATTCACAATCGGTGCATATGTTAATGCTAAATGAAGTGGTGTCATTAGTACTTGTCCTTGTCCATAGCCCGTGTCTGCTAGTTGAATATCGTTTTTTATCCCATCTTTTGCAATGATTGAAATAGGAAGTTCGTATTCGATTGGTAATTTTTCATGAAATCCGTACTTTTTAAATTCATTTACATACTGATCTTTTCCCATTTTCAAAGCTTGTTGAGCAAAATAAATATTATCAGAGTACTTCATTGCCTTATCAAAATCAATTGGACTTGCATCCTTTACACGCGTTACATAGTAATTTCCCCAAGACGAATCTTTTGTCCACTTCGATCCTTGAATTTTAAATTCTTCCTTCGGATTTATTGTGTTTGTTTCCAAACCAATTGCACCTGTGATCGTTTTAAATACGGAACCTGGTACAAATGCTTGTGTAAAGCGATTCGTCATTGGTAGTTTCGAGTCGTTACTCCATGCTTCTCGTTGGGCTTTCGATGCTCCTCTAACTATTATATTTGGATTATAAGCAGGGCTACTTACAAGTGCGATTGTTTCACCTGTTTTAGGATTGACCGCTGCACTAGACCCTGCTTCAGTTTTCATCTCATTAAAGATTTTTTCTTGAATTGCAGCATCAATTGTTAACGTAACATTTTCTCCTTCTTTTGCTTCTTTTTTTGCTACGTTTTTAATCTCTTTCCCCTTCTCATCTTCTATAAATACGCGTCCACCCTTTTCACCACGCAATTTATTTTCTAACACTTTCTCTAAACCGGTCTTACCTACTAAATCATCTGCTTGATAACCTTGTTTTTGAAGTGATTTTAACTCCTCCGCATTCACCTTTCCTATGTATCCAGTTAAGTGTGCCGCTGCTTCACCTAATGGATACGTACGAATATTTACTGGGTGAGATGAAACTCCTTCTAATTCAATATAATCATTCTGTCTGGTTCCCTCTTTTAAAATACCAATTGGTACAAAGGAGTCTGGTTTTATCCATTTTGCTGTGAGCTTTTGTTCGACCTCTTCTATAGACATATCAAGTAATTGTGCTACTATTTCTTTCGTTTGCGCTGCTGTTTCGCCTAGTTTCTCTGGAATAATTCCAACCTCAGTCGCTTTACCATTCGTTGCAAGCCCTTTTCCATTTCGATCATATATTTCTCCGCGTTTTCCTTGCTCTATTTGCATACGTACTTTGTAATCTTTTTTCATTCCTGGAAAAATGAAGTCTGGCGTCCAATCTATTTTCCAAGACTCTTTATCTTTCACAAGTTTTGCTTCATGGATGAATGAAACTGATCCTACATCGGTATCCATCTTAACTTCAAAAAGAAAAAGCTCTTTATCTTTCGTATTCTCTCCTTTCATTTTAACTTTTAAATTCTTAGCTCCAATCCCCTCATAGATTTTTTGATATTTTTCTGTGAATTCTTTTTTAGAAATTGATTTTTTTGCATGATCTGATAAATGATCATACATATTTGTAAATTTTCTATCATTCCATAAATTGATATATTCTTCAAATGCTTGTTTTGGCGGTTCGTTTTTATTACATCCTACCAACATAACCGCGAAACAAACGAAAAGCAGCATCCATAATTTTTTCAATTCAATCTTCTCCCTTAGTTAAAAATGATGATTCCTTTCTTAATTTATTTAATAAAAAATGTTTTAACGCTTAATAGACAGTGAAAGTAAGGATATTGTTCCATATTTACAAAAAACTAAAAAAGAGTGATAAGAATTCCGTAAATTTGGAATCCTCATCACTCTCGTTTGATATTGTGCAAATCATGAATATGAAATAATAATTTCTAATTTTAAAAAATAATTTTAATTTTCCAACTAACGAGATAAAAATCATGTATTTGTTCTATTTTTAATAATTCATAAATTCGTTGAAATGTTCGCATCAAATTCATCTGATGTTTTGGTATCTATTTTTCTCCCATCAATTGTCATCTTTATTTTTTGTTTTTGGTTTGCTGTTACCACCCAAGCGTTCGGTAAATAACGATCTTCATGGGATAATGTAGACGGTGAATTTATAACCTTTCCTCCTAAATATAGCGTAGCAGAAGAACCTCCATCCATTGCCATTGCATTTATAGCTCCTTTTTCATATAGAATATCTTGACACTCTTTCAACGTAGCTCCTATACTATGTGTCTGTCTACCGTCAATAACTAGAAACATAATTGTACCATCTTCTTTTTGGGCCATAATACTTCTTGGAGCCGACCCCCAACCGCCGTCTCCTTCTGTAATCATTTTTTCTCCATTTACAATTAACTGTGGCATAAATCCAGCTGCGGAAACGACTTGTTTATCCAACAGTTGTTGGGTAGAATAATTTCCTGTTATCATTTGACCAAACTTTGTTAATCCCGTAATAATTGTAGGGGCATTTCTATCCATATTTGTATCAATAGCTTTCCCATTTTCTATCACAATTCCAGTAGCAACATTTCCTCCACCCCTTCCTGTTTCGTCAGCAAATCCACTTGCATTCACAGCAACAAGTGCATGATTACGTTTTGCCATTACACTAATTTTTTCTCCCCTGTTAGCACCCTGTGTTCCTTGATGGCTAACAAGTTTAACATTGAAAGGATTACTAATTGTTACTAACTTTCCTTCGAAAAGAAAGCGACTATCTTTATTACTTTTAATTGTTTCTACATCAATTTCTAATGGCTGATTTTTTAATTCTTCTAATCTTTTTCCTACTATTTTTTTATAAATATGCTCATCACTGTTTGACCATTTTGGATGATTAATTCTATCTTGCAGTTTATCTAGTTCCTTTTGGGATAGGAATGTATATTTCGCATATTGTGGATGCTGAGAAGTTAATATACTCCCAGCGATTGTTATACGAAGCTCTCGGCCATAGCTAGTACCAAATAGTATTCCTACGCCAATAATCATTAAAATAGAAAATAGAAGCAAAATTCGTTTGAAGATTTTTCTTAGATGTTTCATAGTTTTATCCTCCAGCATTCATTACATTCAATAAATCCATTAAAATATTATTTATCTAAAGACAAAAGTGTTTGATTTCCTCATGCCTGAATTCCCCACTATGTTTTAGCAATTAAGGCAACACACTTATTCCGGATTTCGTTTTTTTAGTGTATATTTATAAATTTAATAACGTTTTTGCAACCATGAAGTAAATTATTAATCCTGTTCCGTCAACAAATGTTGTAATAAATGGACCTGAAACAACTGCAGGATCTAGTTTTAATTTTCTTAGAATTAAAGGTAAAACAGCTGCTACAAGAGAAGCCCAAATAACAATAAATAATAAAGTAATTGCTACAACTTGCGCAACTTCTGCTCCAACTCCTAACATATAAGCACGAATGAGCCCAGCTATCCCAAGTGCAAGTCCAAGAAGCATACCAATTGCAAATTCTTTTTTCATTACACGGAAAATGTCTTTAAATTTTAACTCTCCAATACCAATTGCACGAGTAATTGTTGCTACAACCTGTGTTCCTGTATTCCCTCCAGTACCTACTAATAATGGAACAAAGAAAGCAAGGGCAACTACAGTTTCAATTTCGTCTTCAAAATACTTTAATACTGTACCTGTATATGCCTCAGCAACAAAAAGAAGTAATAACCATGGTAGACGTTTTAGGAAAATGCTCCAAATACTAGCTTCAAAGTAAGATTGATTCAATGGTTCACTTCCGCCTAACTTTTGAATATCTTCTGTAGCTTCTGCTTCCATAACATTCATTACGTCATCAAATGTTATAATACCAATCATTTTATTATTTGCTGTTGTGACAGGTATTGCTGCTAAATTATAATTCAGTAGCTTTTTTACAACTTCTTGCTGGTCAACTTCAGCGTGTACTGAAATTACCTCTGGCATCATGATAGTAGATAATATCTCTTCATCTGCTGCTAGTAATAACTCATGTATGGAAACGATTCCCTCAAGATAACCATGACTATCAAGAACATAACTATAAGATATTGATTCTACATTTTCAGAATGTTCCCTAATGTACTTCAATGTCATTTTTACTGACCAATTTCCTCTAACTGCAACAAAATCACTTGTAACAAGACTTCCTGCCGTTTCAGGTTTGAAAGTCATTAATTTTTTTACGTTATGTTTTGTAATTTTATCTAGATACGCCATTAATTTAGCCTGTTCTTCCGGATGAACCGCTAGAAGTAAATCTACTAATTCATCAATCGGTTGTAAATTCAGTAACTTTTTAGCTTTATTTTCAGATAAGTGAATTAAGATATTATATTTTTCTTCTGCACTCATATATTGAAGAACTTTAGAGCTTTTTAATACAGGAATCGTATTTAGTAATATGACTTGATCTTCAATTGAAAACTGTTTTACTTCTTGCGCAATATCATACGACGGAAGACGTAAAACTTTCTCTGCATCCAAGTTATTTTTGGTTATAAGTAATTCCTTTAATAATTTCTTCATGTTAACTCCTCCTCATATTGCTAAGGGAGACTCTAGAGTTTCATGAGTGGTTTTGTTTTATTTTATCTGTCTTAAATTTTTTATTAGAGCAATAATAGTTACATTGCAATCAATTCATTAGTTAGAATTACCTCCTTTTTGAATATAGACAAGATAAAAATAAATAACATTAAACAGAAAAACCTTTACTCAAAAAGGAGTAAAGGTTTTTTCACAATACAAATAAATGATTATTAAGACAGCTCTGCCGAAATCACAGAGGTGCCTTTCTATCAAATCGTATACCACTCCCTCGTTGAGTTTTAGCACTGTATAGCATAGGTTTTTATAACCAGCTACATTAAGAAGGGCCTTAATCCGACCGTTCCTGTTGACCCATTGGCGTCTCTCGACATTTTTGGGCAGCAGCGTTTCTCTATACAGGAGCCTCACCTAACAAAGTTTATTGAATTACTTCAA
>NZ_JBNLYC010000125.1:0-12229 GCF_050172015.1 Bacillus sp. GMa5/1
TTTCCTTCATTTGCCCCTTGTCTTACTGTTCCTGGTGTTTGATTTCCTTCATTTGCCCCTTGTCTTACTGTTCCTGGTGTTTGATTTCCTTCATTTGCTTCATTTTCTTTTCCAGCTTCTTCCATTTCATCTTGAAGACTTGTTGTTCCCGATTCTTGCCCATTTGCTACCCCTAGATTTTCATTCCCTTCTTTTTTCATATCTTCTTGAATAGATGGCACACCACCATTCTTTTTACCTTCTTCCTTATTTAAGTTCCCTTTTTCTTTTTCTTTTTTTGCTAAATCATTACCATTTGCTTTTTTCTGATCCGCTTTTTTCATTTGATCTTGCAAGGACTCTTTATTTTCAGACTCATTCCCTTTTTTCAAACCGCTTATAAGCCCTGCCACGCCACCTGGTGCCATCGCTGCCGCACTTGCTGTTTTAGCTGCTGCAACACCCGTTCCTTCTGCTGCACCTTTCGCTCCTTTTCCAATCATATTTCCGAGACTCTTCATTGGTTTTGAATTTGCGAGACTGCCAATTCCTTTACCAAGTGCGAAACCACCTACTAACATGCCCCAACTGCTCTTTAATCCAATATCTATTCCAAATAACCTTTCTACGACTGCCGGACCATCTAGCACTGCCATACTAAATGCCGCTAATGCAATCAGATACGGTACACCATTTAGTTTGTCATGGAGGAATGCCGTACCCATTAGATATAGCTTCAAAGATAGGAATATCATAATCGTTGCTATAAATATATTGAGGATATTAGATAATACAGCTTTTAACTTTTGACCATTCGCAACATCGGCTGGTGCTAATATGTTCGCTAACAAATAGTTAAATGCCAATTCATAAAATAATCTAGCTAACTTAATACTTACTAACAACAAAGTTAATCCTGTTATCAGTAAAGTAAAGAATATATTCCAGAAATTCCAATGCCAGCGATAATACTTTTCTGGGAAGAAATCAAACCATCCATCTTTTAATTCAGCTAAAGATGCAACTCCCATCCCATCCATTACTCTTTTATTTTTTAAAATTTCCTGTCCATCATCTGATAACTTTTTATCCTTTGCAAATTCAAAATCTTTATCTATTTTTTCAGTAATATCTATCTGCCTGATGTTTTTTTCTGGAATATGATTCTTCGGATTCATGTCTTCTTTCTTTTTCCATTTATTCTCATCTATTACTGCAATATCCGTTATGTTCTTCTTAATAATTTCATCACTCAAAGAGCCTTTTTGTTCTGATTTTACAACCGCTATGGCGTCATCGGTGAACTTATCAACCTTTGTCATACCAGTACTTAATAAACAAAGTACACTCAGGGTTACAAAAATATTGATGATAATTTGAGAACGGTTCATTTGTTTATTCATAATAAACATGTAGCCAATATATAAAAACGATATGGCTAAAAGAACGACAAACAATGGATACAACATATCAACAAAATTTTGTATTTCCGGTGAATTAAAAAATCCTTTAATCCCTAGTATGGCATCTGTCACACCTTCTAAAGCATCTACAACTAAAGATAAACCTACAATTAGGAACCATCCTAGCCAACGTAATACATAATTCACGATGTCTCCTACTTGAAGATAATCCGAGAACGCTTCTATAGTTTTTAAAATCTCTTCATCTTTCACCATTTATCCTCCTCTCTTGTTTACTACTGGCCTAATACTTCCTTTGCTGTCCAATTCACCCTTTCATTCAGTCTATCAATACGAATAATCAATTTCCCTTTTTGTTCCCGATCTACTGAAAGGAAAAGAACCGCATCTTCTAGACCAAGAATGATCTCATTTTCTTCTGTCACAAATGGCGAGTAGCTATCTAAAATCAATTGCATTTTATCCGTTATTGTCGGTACACCCATTACCTCTTCCCCCTTTATATTTGGATTCAAAAAAGCACTCAATCATTTGAGTGCTTTCTAACTTGTTACTTGTTCTTTTTCTTCTAAATCACGCAAGATTCGATTAATCTTGTTTTCGACTGCTTGATAAACACTTTTGTCGATGTGGTCATTATGAGCTAACATTTGAAATTCACTGTAAAACTCGCCCATTTCTTGATTTTCAACTTCATCTATTGATTTACCTAATTGCGCTAAAAAGAACTTATCAACCAATTTCAAAACTGCTAGATCAGATTCGAAAAATTCATTAACCGTTTTTTCTTTCCAATTTTCAATGGAGAGGGAATTAAACGGGCTATCTTCCTGCTGAAACGCCTCTTCCGGAATCTCTTCATCAATTCCCATCATTGTTGGTTCTTCTACTGGCTGCGGTGTCTCTATTTGGGAAGAAGCTTCTTGTTCTTGTACTTGTTCTGGTTCTGATGTTTTTTTCTCAATTTGTTCTGCTTTTCTCTCTCCTAGAAAATCTACAATAAGTGATTTTGGATTTACATCATCATGTAGAGAATCAATATCTATATCTAAAATAGATTTATCTGTATCGAACTCTACTCCTAAGTACTCCCATCTGTATTTTAGGGCTGTTTCCCCCGTATTATAAATCGGGCGAGGTCTGATCCGTTTTCTGTTATTATCCTGACGTTTTATGACACGAATAACGGCACTTTCTCCTTCTTTAAAATTCATAAGTTCATTTGCTGTTAACAATGGTCGTTGATCTAGACCTTCCGTTTTATTTTTATCAGTAGAAAGACCTTTTCCACTTCGGGAAGGTAGGTTAATTGTCTGATTCCCTAGTTTTTTGGACACTTTTTCGGCGGTTTCTTGATCGTTAGTTAGAATATAGATGGTATTCCCACAGTTTCCATCAATCGTATCTGCATCCTCACCATACTTATTTTTCAATTGTGCATATGCCTGGATTACAAGGTTAAAGCGAACATTTCTACCAAGACAAACCGTGATAATATTTGCCATTCCTTCAATACTCGGCATATTTCCAAACTCATCTAGGCAAAAAATCACTTCACGGTGACATTTTCCTCCACGAGCGAGGGATGCACCCTTTGCTAATATAAAATAAAGCTGCCTTACAAAAATAGAAGCAATCACATGGTTCGAAGAATCAAAGTCTGGTGTAATCATAAAAATAGCAACTGGTTTATTGAAATAATCCACTTTTGTTATTTTCATATCTTCATGTTCTTCTACTACTTTAAATTCTGTATGACCCGTTTTTTCATCTATTTTTGTAATGGAAATAGATATTTTCGTTTGAGGATTTTCCTTTTCATTACATTGAATGGTGTCTCCAACTTGTATTACTTGCTTAAAATCTAATGCAAAACGCCCTGTAATATCTGCTTTGATAGACTCCTTTGAGCCATCCGGAAATATAATTTCTACTCGTTTTCTAGGTGCTACTTTTCCTTTTATCGTTTTTCCAAAACCGACACGTTTTAAATCCACACTATTTTTTGCGGTCATTTTAGCGATTTCATCAAATGTAAAAATAGAAAGTCCATTCATTGTTTGAGTGAAAATCCCACCTCGTGTCGTTCCTTTCGAGAAGTTTGAGGTTGCATATTGCATCTTCGCAACACTATCCGCTGGTAAACCTTCAAAGTACAAATCTAATGCATTTTGTGGATCAGCTTCCGGATCTACAATTACTTCTTTTGAACCAAGTTCTGATAACATATTTGCAACTGCATACATTGTGATTTTTTCTTCTGTACCCTCCGCAATACATTTATCTGTAACGGCTAATATCATGGCGTTACACAAGCTCATAGCGCACTGTTGCCAAAAAGGATCTTTTACAGTTGGGTTGTAATACAAAGTGTGTGAGAGCGTCTTACATAATGCCTGTGCCGTTGAATAATCCCCATCTTTATAAGCATCTTTGACAAGCTGCAATAAGTTATAACTCATAGAATCAAGTGGAGTTAATAAATTCAAAACTTCAATGTGATACCCTCGTTCTTCCAGCGTTTCTTTCGATGCACTGAACAATTCCCCCTTTGGATCGTTAAAAATTAAAGATGGCTTATGTTCCGCTCTAGAATAGACATCAATTGTAGGAAATACAAAGGTTTCCCCTTTACCAGAGCGTGTTGTACCAATGATTAAATTATTTACTGGACTATCATCAATAAATACCTTGTCACCTAATCGTGAAATAACAACACCACCGCCACCTTTAAATGATTCCTCTCGATCCGGTACAGCTCGATACTGCTTTTTCAGCTCTTCAACTGTTGTAAAACGACTAGATCCTTTCTCATGATTATTTAAGTTTTTAAAGGAAGATTTCAATTTGTACACTGTTCTTGCAATGGTTCCAATTACTACAAGGAAAACAAGCACGTAGTAAATTGGATGTTCTGCAATTGGCATCTGAAAAAGAAATCCTACCTCCATATGGAATGGTTTAGGATGTAATAAATCACTAAATGTTGTTTCTATCAGCTCTAAAGATAAGTTGAGTAAAAAATTAGCGATCAAAAACATTCCAACAAACAAAAAAGCACTCAATGGAATGAGTACTTCTTTTTCAGCTAATTTATATTTGATTGATATCTTTTCACTATACATATCAAAGTTTCACCTCTGTTCAATCCAGCTTCAAATTAAAAAGGTACTCTTTTTATGAGTACCTTTTTGCAATATCAGTTGTTTTTTCTTTATTTACTCGCTACCATCTTTTCATTTTGTTTCAGAACTGGCTTTTCTTGATTCGTTGTTTTCTCCGGTTCTGTTGGCTTTTCTGGTTCTGTTGGCTTCTCTGGATTTGTTGGTTTTTCCGGTTCTGTTGGCTTTTCTGGCTCTGTTGGTTTTTCCGGTTCTGCTGGCTTTTCTGGCTCTGTTGGTTTTTCCGGCTCTGTCGGTTTCTCTGGTTTTGTTGGTTTTTCTGGTTCTGTTGGCTTCTCTGGTTCTGTTGGTTTTTCCGGTTCTGTCGGTTTACCTGGATCTGTTGGTTTCTCTGGTTTTGTTGGCTTCTCTGGTTCTGTTGGTTTTTCCGGTTCTGTTGGCTTTTCTGGTTCTGTTGGTTTCTCTGGTTCTGTTGGTTTCTCTGGTTCTGTTGGCTTCTCTGGTTCTGTTGGTTTCTCTGGTTCTGTTGGTTTTTCTGGTTCTGTTGGTTTCTCTGGTTCTGTTGGTTTCTCTGGTTCTGTTGGCTTCTCTGGTTCTGTTGGTTTTTCCGGTTCTGTCGGTTTACCTGGTTCTGTTGGTTTTTCCGGCTCTGTCGGTTTACCTGGATCTGTTGGTTTTTCCGGCTCTGTCGGTTTCTCTGGATTTGTTGGTTTTTCCGGCTCTGTCGGCTTCTCTGGATTTGTTGGTTTTTCCGGCTCTATTGGTGGCTTTGGTTTTTCTGTCCCTGTATTTTCCGTATTACCATTCTCACCCTCCGTTATAATTGGTGGGTTCACAATTGTATCTGGTTTCTTCTCTGGTGGAAGAATATCACCTATACTCGCTACTGAAGAATCAATATTTTGATCACCGAATGCAAAATGATCTCCATTCACGGTGACTTGTGGCTTATTATCTGTAATAGCTGCAATCACATTGTCTTTTGTTGTATCTTGAATTGATTTATCTGCCATTTCTTTATCAAAGAGTGCTAGAACACGAGAAGTGGTATCATCTCCATTTTGAAGATTACTTACAATAGATTTTTCTTTAAAATTAATTTTTGATTTATCCAGCTCTTCGAGTACATAAGCAACTTCATTATCCTTACTTTGAATTGCATTCTCTGTAATTGCTTCAAAATCTTGTTTGTTCAGATCTTCTTTCTTTTCCTCCGGCTTATTCTTATCTACTTTTTTTGTAATAGCTGATTTACTTTTTGATGATTCCTTACTTCCAAACCAACTGCAACCTGTCGTACTTAATATCAATGAACCACCAAGAAAAACAATTCCCATTTTTTTGTACAGATTCTCATAATTTAAAGGCATGTTATTCTCTCCCCCTTAGATGTTCTGTAGATCTTTATCAATTTTTTCAATCTTAGCTTTCTTTTCTTCTTCACTTATCGTAGATTGTTGAATATCTCGTTTCTCTAATTCTTTGACCTCTTTCATTACATTTTTATTTCCTTGCGTTTTAGCAAAGGAATAACAATCTTCATATTTTTTTAGATTTACAAAAGCTTCAACAATAAGTTTTTCACGTCTACCGTCCATATTGACTTTACCCTTAAGCTTAATTACCTCCTCATATTTCTTATTAAGTGCTGCTTTTTCAAAGTCGATTACATCATTTTTGACATCAATTTCATTGATTTTATTCATGTTGTCTATCCCAATAAAATAAGCAACCACACTTTCTGCAAATTTCGGTTCATATTGTAAGGCCTTATTTGCCTTTCCATTTAATAAATAAGTAAATAGAACTGCCTTCTGACTATCTTTATCTAATTCTGTGTAATTGACCTTATCGAAGTATTTAACGGCTTCTCCATACTGCTGAATGGCTGCCTGTTGTAATCCTTTTACTACATATTGTTCCGAGCCAGCATTTGCACTCGAAACTGGTTCGGAAGAGAATAACTTAAAGGCAAATATGGCACCAGCTCCAATTAACACCACGCTTCCTATGACACTCGCAATAATCTTGAATCCTTTTCTATTTTCCTTTCCAGGCTTTACTAGTGTTTTTACTTCATCCGCTGGACTATAAGAGGGTTCTTCCTTCCTTTTTGATGATTCTTCTTGATATTCATATTCTTCATGAAAAGGAGAATCATTGATTTCTCTTTCTAATGTTTCTAACAGCTCCTTCTTTTGTTCCTCTTGTTCTGGATCTAATTGCATCACATTCATTTTTTTAGAAATGTGATCAAAAATGTGATCTGCATATCTCGAACCAAGTGATAACGTACCGTTATAAATTTCATTAGAATGACCATCTAACAAATCGAAATCAATATGTTCTTGCCGCCCTGCCTCTCTATAAACTCGTTCTAATCGCTTCGTTAAGATATAAGCTTCATGAAACGAATATTGCTTACCCAACTCAATTTCAGTTCCATTACTACTCTTAAAAATGACAAACATGGCTTCTCCTTTCTTCCATTTGATTTATATTTACTTTCATTTCGATTGATCTTAAAATGCATAGTACACAAAAGAACCTAATACAAGGAAGACAGCAAATAAAAACGCTAATGGTAAAAGGTCTCTTAACAATCTTCCTAAAAAATCAAAAGCTCGCTCAGTTGACACCATACACATGAAAATAAAATAACAAACAGTAAATGCTAACATAGTTATCAGTGTCACGATCAAGTAGAATCCTACTGGATTACTATAAAACTCTTTAAAGGACTGTACGATAAACCCCATAATCCAGCCTCCTTTTTGTCTCAAATTCAAATTCTAATAAAAAAAGGCAACAAAAAAAGCCATACCCTTTGCATAGCCTCTTCATTGCCTTAATTATATTTTTTCACTATTTCATCCAGAAAAACGGGGATAAGATTTGACCAAATTTCACATTGCTATTTACGCTCTCTGCTAAGTATTGGCATCCCATTACGATAACAAGTCCGGCTGCCCCACCAAGAAACCACCATATACATTTATGTCTTCCTCGCTCACCGCCCCAAATTAGTAGATAAGCGCCCCAGCAAAAGACATTCGCTGTACTAACCATTGCTCCTCTTTGCATCCATGCAATAAATGAATTCCCTGTATTAATTAGACCGTCCATCGCATCACCTAACACTAACATTTGAGATAATGTTTCCAACATTGACATATACATTCACTCCCTTTTCATTTTTAAGTGCTTATACGTTACTAAGCTGACTTGATTCATTCGCCTTGCTGTCTTCTTTTACTTCTGTTGATGTTGCTTTATAAGCTTGTAAAGCTTTCATTACTAAATCTTGATTTTCTTCAATGTATTTCTGATGATGTAAATGAAGCCAATGGTTATAATCCTGACCATTGGCTCTTAATAGGTTTGTTACCATATCTTTTTCTTTTTTTAATTCCCTCTGTGTAATCGCCACTATATCACCACCTTTCAATGATTATGTGATTACTTCTGATATTGCTCTTTGCAATTTTGAACAAAATAGGTAACTTCTTTTTCAAGTTCTAACTCTTTAAATGTGGAAAAATCAATATCTTTTTTCAATTTTCCTTTTTCATAATAAGCAAGAGAATCTCTTCTTTGTGATAATCCCCAATCATAAGGGTTGCTTGAACCTGGTACATCTTCACGCTTTTCATTCAATTCTTGTATCTGAACTTTTTCTTGCTGCGCTGCTTTTTTTATAATATGAAGCCAATTTTCTCTTTTCTTCTTAGTAGAATTTAGCATAACAAAACCTGTTCCATCATCACTCATGAACTTCTTCATTTCTAACGGACTAAGTTCCATTACTTCCCCTTTTCCCGAGCTAAAGACAAATGTTGAACCAATACCAATTGCAATTAACAGTCCAACAACAGCGGAAATGATCCACCCTTTACGACTCATGCATGTTCCCCCCTATGTCATATTTTAATAAGCGATTTTGAAGTGTGATGAGACACTTTTAAACTTCAACATCTGTCTTTATTTTATAACATTTAAAGGAAAGTGGGATGGAAAATGGAAATATCATTTATGGCTGGAATGACGAACCCTGTATTGGCATGCTTATAGAAACTAACCCCGACCTAGCTTCTATATGCCCAATATCGCACTACGTATTTTGGCATGAACGTAGAACCTTATGTATCTACTGTTGTGATGTTCCTCGCTTCTTCAGAATGTCAAAATGGGATATTCCTTACGAGTACTGACACAAACAGGTCTTTGATACACTGCATTTCCCAGTGGTCACAGATGAGTTTTACGATCTTACTCACCCAACGATAATCGTATACCAAATCCCTCTAGTGACCTTTCGAAGGGAGGCACGCATATATATTGTATATTTCACCTTTCTACATCATTACTGAAAGGAAGAGATACACAATATATATCTAAATTGTCAAAGAACAACTTACTTTGTGCTATGTTCTCAGCACACTTCAAAATCGCTTTTTTTATTTACATTTTTGTTTGACAGCTACTAATTCCGCATGTTTATTTTTTCGTTTAGCAATTAAGTTTTGATGTTCATCTCTAACCGAGCGCACTTGATAATAAATTTGAGCCACCTTTTCAATGCTTCCTGTGCTATTTTCAATTGCGATGGTGCCTTTCAGTTCGTATGTTTTTCCATCAAAAGTTTTAACACTATGAGCTTGTGATGCCGCAATATCATAAAATGTGAGTCTTTTTTCTTTTCCCATATGAACGCCTCCTATTTTTGATAAAGAAGGGAGAAAGTCGCTTCTCCCTTGTCTAGTTTTCTAGCCATCTAGATAGGATGAAATAGTGAACGAGTGCTTCATATCATGCTAGGATTGTTGTGTTATACGAGGTTATGATGCGTTGTGCTGCCTCTTTTCCGTATATGTGTTGTAATGCGGATTGAGATTCAACTACGATTGAATGCTGAATGTGGTATGTTGCGCTTTCTTTCAAAAACTGCTCCATATGAGGAATCGGGTACAAATCATATTGATGAAATACCAGGTGAATTGGTCTTATATTCTTGCATTCTGTTAGATACTGAAGAAATTTAGATAATGCTTCTCCTCTCTCTTGATACGTACTTATTTCCGTTTCTACACTGATGTACACAACGGATTTTTGTTTTAGATCCATTTGTAGCGTTTCATAACCAGTTAATAAATCATGTTTGATGATGCGATACCCTTGTTCTCGTTTTTCATGATTTGTATCTTCATAAAAGATGCCTTTTGGATCAAAAATAAAAATAAAATCATTGGTTGTTTCCTGCACATCTTCTATGACCGATTTGTAAGCTCCAAAACGAGCTTTTATGATACCTGCAACCTTTTCTCCTTCATTCAGTTCTTTCAACACTCTAATCACCTTTGTATACTTCTTAGCTACGCCTAACATGTATTGCACTCCTTTCTATTTCATTTCCCTCTTCTGACTACTACTGAAACCCAAAATACTCTTTTTGTTCCCCTTGCTTTTCACGTTGATGTTTTTCAAGAATGTATAGCAAAGTGATAGTTAACGCATCCCTTGTTTCTTTTGAATAAAGACCTAGCTCATGGAAGATATGATAAGCTGGATGCTCATTCTCGAGCGAATCCACTACTTCTACCAAGTTCGCTTCGCTCTCATAGATTTTTTCCATGAACTGAATAACTTTCTTCACATCTAGGTAGTATAAGTTTTTATGCCGTTGATCCAAATATAAAATACTTCCTACTAATAATTTCGTAGCGGACTCTATCCAATAATCATGTTGTTTTAATGGTTTAATTACAGTTTGAGCGATTGAAATTGCTTGCATCAATTCTTCAGACAACCAAGCACTCTTGCGCCGCATAACGCCTTCCCCAGGTTTCCCTAAATTTTTCATTTTACCGACGTAGATTTCTGACATTTCATTCCATCTCCCTCTCGGTTTCTTATATCTTGCTCCCTATCCAAAGAACAACTGTCCAAATGGGAATTACGAATATACATGCATTTCGACATCCAATAATAGCAAAGCCTAACGGATTTTCATCAATTTCGCTAAAATGAGCTTCATATTCTTTCATACTAAGATTGAGCTTTCTTACGGTTTCTTACTGCAAATACGGCTCCTATTAAGCCAAGTACGACACATGCAAGACCAATCCATTTTATGTATGGATTTTCGGCTTTACCGCCTGTTGTCGGAAGATACGTTTCAATTTTCTTTGGCGTTTGTTCTAGTTGTGGTTTCATAACAATCTGTTGTGATTTCTCTATTTGTGGAATGACAGGTTTTCCGATTACTTGTGGTTGGTCGGTACCTGTGGTTACGGTGCTTCTATTTACTCCGTTTTTTGTGGATGTGGTGTAGGCGGTGTCGATTCCTTCTAATTCTTCACTGTATGTTTATTGAATTCCGAAATTATATTTTAAAAAATAATTATAAAATTGTACCTTTTATAGATTGTTCATTTACAATATAAATGTATAATTATTTTTCGTGAAAATGATTCATTTCAACTTTGCTCGATAATATGTTGCCAAAAAAAGCTTTTCGACTGGTTCTCCCAAAAAATCCGATATACTTTTTGCCCGACTAGAAATTAAACCCTTTCTACCCGACTCAATATCATACAAAGTACTTACTGGAATTTTAGAACCTTTTGAAACCTCATTAATTGTATAACCCTTTGATTCACGAAATTCTCTTAAAATCGTCAAGTGTCTCACCCCCTATATACAGTTTATTAGTCTTTGAGCCTAAAGTCAACACCTTAAGTTCTCATTTTATACACTTTTGGTGTTGATGTCTTTTTTAGAAATCTTATGTTACTATGCAAAATTATAAAATTGGAGTGATAAATAAAATGACAATCGATAAAAATATTGTGGGGAAAAATATAAAAAAATTAAGGGCTATAAAAGGAGTAAGTCGGAAAGAAATGGCTGAAGATTTAAATACTACATATAGAACTGTATCTAGTTGGGAAACTGGAGAAAAAACACCACGCTTAAATAAATTAGAAGAAATTGCTACTTATTTAAATGTCAGTGTGTCTTCTTTATTAAAAAAAGAAATTCCGGATGAAGACCTCTTAAAAAGTATTAAAGGTGAAGATCCAGTTGAGCGTTTAGCCAGATTACTCTATGAACGATACATGAGTGTACCAGATAAACATAAACCCCGTATTGAAGAGGAATTGTTAAAATATGCTAGTCAATTAAAAGCGCAAGTTGAACAAGAGGAATAGGTAATCTCCTATTCCTCTTGTTCATAGCTCGCACATAACTCCAAAATTTCACTAAAAGTTTGTAAATCAATTGTTTTCACAATCTCTAATAATTCATTTACGCTTAATCCCATTCTTCCCATTGTTGCCCCTCCCTTTTTTGCTTTTATATTGTGAAAAACAACACAATTTTTTCACAATTCCCCGTCTAAGGATTTATAAAACAGTTTATAAAATCACAAAAGACACCGTTCAAAACGATGTCTTTTGTAAAAATATATATTTTAAATAAAATACAGAAAAATTATCCACCACCACCGGGATCGACCATCATTCTATATACCATATACTGATTCCCAGAACTTTTAGCTTTTTGGGAGTACTGTTGTGTTTCCATTTTACCTAGTGAACTATTCACTAAGGTTAATAACAGTATAGCGGCTACTATTGATACATATAACTTTTTCACCATTTTTTCACCATCCCTTGACAACTAAATTATATTTTCTGCATA
>NZ_JBNLYC010000126.1:0-12222 GCF_050172015.1 Bacillus sp. GMa5/1
ATTCAAGCGGTCTTTTCACTAGTTTGCTTTATAAAATTGTTGGATGGCTTCGTCGATGTAAACCCAGCCTTTCCAACCTAAGTGCATATGATCTTTTAAGAAGTATTTATCATATTCATGATTTGAGAAGTCGGCAATTGGATAACCAGCTTTTTCAATTTGCTCATGAACTTTCTTATAGTATGCTTCGCGGCGTTCTTTCGGGAAGCCAGCGTAGTCGTACCAAGGACCTTTGACAGGAACAGAAATGAAGAGTGGTTTTGCACCAGATTGTTTTAATAAATCAAGTACAATTTGTAAATCTTCATATTCTGGCGATTGGTCGTAAGCATCATTTTTTAAGTAACCTTCACGTTGCTTTAATTTTTTCTTAATTTTGCTATTGAAGTAACCATCTTCGATACCATATTGATTAGATCCAGATTCTGCTGCACCTGTTTGATCCGCATGTTTACGAGCTTCTTCCCAGTTCATTTGTTTTAATGAAGGATCGAGCTTCTCTTTGTGCGGTTTAATATTAAACATAGCTGTAAATAAATCTTTACGATCTAAAATGTTACGGTAAATATAAGCGAAAGGTTTAGCAGCAATTGCTTTTACTTTATACTTCGTATCATCATAAGCGATACCTTCAAGCGAGATTTTTAATAAAGTTTCTTTTTTTACAATCTCAAAGTTTAATAAACGCTTTGCAATTTGTTTTTTCATTTCAGGTTTTAAATCATTGTTGAAAATGAAGTGGTAACCTTGTTGTTTTGAAAAGTTAGGTGCAAAGTGCGTTTCATCAATACCTTGTGGTACAAACCATTGCGGAGAAAGAACGAATACCATTTTCTTATCTTTCAATTGATCCATTGTAGATGCAAAGTTTAACACATGTACAAGGTCTTGTGTTCCGCCGCGTCCAAGAAGGAATGGTGTAAACCCTTCAGGCTTTACTTTAAAATAATTAGATGGATGGAAAGCATCCATACGTGCGAATTCCGATGAACCGTACATCGGAAGATATTTTGGATCTGCTAACATCTTTTGCTGTAAAATCATACTTTGAATTTTTTCTTCTTTTAAAGAAGTAGCAGCTTGTTCTACTTTTTCATCACTTAAAAGTGGAAGTAGGAAGCGCGTTGGAATAAGTAAGAATACAGCAAAAAGGGCCAATGCTAAAAGCATCGGACCAAATTTTGCTTTGTTCATCGGATTTCTTCCAACTTTTTAATAACCATGTTTGGTGTAGCCCACTCGTCACGGTCAAAATCAGAAATAGAAACTTCAATATCTAAACGCTCTTGGAATTCAACTAATAAAGATACTACAGCGAAAGAATCAAGGATACCTTCTTCAAATAATTGAACATCTAAGTTTTCTTTCACAATATCGTTTTCACATACTTCTTCTAAAATATCTAATACTTGCTCTTTGAATTCTGCCATTTTTAAAATCTCCTTTATATCCGAAATATATTATATGTGCAACTTCTTAATGGAATAAGAAGGGTGCATTAAAAGTATCTGTTAAGGTGTCCAGAGAAGATTAGGAAACCGAAACATACAATGTGGAACGTAATTACAATCGCAAGGATGCGTGTGAATTTATTGTTTGGCCAAAATTTATGCTTCTTGTTTTTTCGTTCGAAAATATCGAATAAAATAAACAGTGCGGCATGATATAGACCATAAATAATATACTGCGCAACAGCGCTTCCTTGGATATGCCAAATTCCCATAATGAAGAAGTTTAAAAATGCACCGATATACGAAATTGTGTAACGGTTCTTAATTAACTTTTTCTTCGTTGCAAAAAATACGAAACGCATGTAGATGAAGTCACGGAACCAGAATGATAAACTCATGTGCCAGCGGTTCCAGAAGTCTTTAATATTACGACTAAGGAATGGCTTATTAAAGTTTTCTGGCGTTTTAATTCCCATCATATAACTTACACCAATTACAAAAGAGCTATAACCAGCAAAATCAAAGAATAGATATAAGCTATAGCTATACATGTAAATCATATTTGAAAAGATTGTATCGTGTTGAGCGAATGCTGGATCCATACAATATTGCTTTATTAAGTAAGCAATAATAAATTTATACAAGAAACCTTGGAAAATACGATTTAGTCCTGTATATAGTAAATTTTGATATTCTTCAGCGCTAGGTGGCTTTTGAATATCTTTTTGGAATCTACGGTAACGATCGATAGGTCCTGTTGAAATCGCAGGGAAAAATAAAACGAATTCCCAGAAGTTAAAGAAAGAAAGCTCTTTAATTAAACCATCACGAACTTCAAATACCATTTGAACTGCTCTGAATGTTACGTAAGATATACCTAGAAAAACAACAAGTTTTAACTCAGGTAGTAACGATGCAAATGGTGCGATTTTTGCCAAAATAAGAGGCAAAATCGATAAAATAACAGCTATGCAAAATGTGAATGTACTATTATTTTGTTTTCTTAAAAGTAAATAGCCTTTAATTAGGGCATATTGCCAAATAATAAATGCGGCTAACATAATCGCTTGCTTCGGTTTATCTGAGAAGATAATAGCAAGCATGACTAATGTTAAAACGGCATTATATTTACGCAACATTTTACCTTTTAATCCAGCTATGATAGTAGGTATTAATAAAATGCCCACTATAGCGAAAAAATAAAATGATCCATATGCGGTCATGCTGTAACCTCACTCAATAATTTTTTGCGATCTACCTTTCCATTTGGTGTCATTGGAATAGAAGATTGATACATGAATTTACGTGGAATCATGTAGTTTGGTAATCGCTCATTGAGTTCTTTTTTGATTGCAGATGTTAATTTGAATTCTTTTTCAAATGAATGTTCTCCAGGAACAACAACCGCTAATAAATAATCGTATTTCTCACCTTTTTTAATTGGAACGATAACTGCTCCTTCTACGTAAGAACACGCACGAAGGTGATGCTCAATTTCTTCTAATTCCATTCGATAACCATGCAGCTTAATTTGGAAATCAAGACGACCATTATAGAATAGAAGACCATTTTCAACATAGCCAGCATCGCCTGTTTTATAGGCGCGCTCACCGTCAATCATAGTAAATGCTTTTTCTGTTAATTCAGGGCTTCCTAAATATCCAACGCTTACGCTTGGACCGACAATTACGATTTCACCTTTTTCACCATCAGGTGCAATCGTGCCATCTTCTTTCATAATAAGAAGGCGACAGTCTGATTTACAATAGCCAACTGGAAGTGATTTGTATTGATTAAGCACTTCTTCTGTAACGTGAATACCTGTTACAGCGACAGTAGCTTCTGTTGGACCGTAAGTATTCATAATTGTTGCTTTTGGGAAACGCTCAATTAATTTTCTAGCCACTTCATTTGGTAACACTTCACCGCAGAATAAGAATGTTTTCATGTTCGGTAGCATACTTTCAGAGAAGGATGCTTCCATTAAACACATTTCAGCGAAAGAAGGTGTCGAAGTCCATACTTGAATATCCGATTGCTCTAAAGAAGCAAACAAGTCTTTTGGACGCGCAATCATATCTTTATCGATTGCCCAAAGTGTACCACCTGTTACTAATGATGGGTAAATATCCATTACAGATAAATCGAATGAGAAAGGTGCTTGATTTAAGAATACTTGCCCTGTTTGTAAGTTGAAATCTTCTACAGCCCATTTTGTAAAGCTAACAAGGCAGTTATAAGTAATCTGAACCCCTTTCGGATTACCTGTGCTTCCTGATGTGTAAATAATGTAGAAGTTCTCATCACCTTTTACCGCATGTTCAGGATTTGGAGTGTTCCCTTTATGAGTAAAGAAAATATCTTTTAAGTTGTCTTCACTTACGATGCGAACTGGTAAATCAGTTACAGTTACTGCTGTTGCCGATAAAAGTAATTTCGCACCAGAATTTTCAGCAATACGTTGTACACGATCAGCTGGGATAGATAAATCTACAGGAATGTAAGCATGTCCAGCTTTTACACATCCTAAAAAGTTAACAATCATTTCAGGTTGCATATGGCCATACACCATAATTGGTGAACGATCGTCTGGATACTCAGAAGAAATCCAATGTGCCAACGCATCAGAATCTTCCTTTAATTGTTTGTACGTAATTTTCGCATCTCGCCAAACAAAAGCGGTTTGATCAGGCGTTTCTGCAGCCCACTTTTCAATTTGTTCTAATAACTTCATAACGTTCCCACCCTAGAATTCATTGTAAATAAATGTACTTGTGTTTGTATCATGGAATCCATACAACCAAAGTAATGCAAATAAAATTGCAAGATAATAAACCGTCTTTGCAACCCATTGTGTGAGTGGTCGAGACCATATCTCTTTTAATCTTTCCATGTCTTTCCCTCTCTTAATGAAATAATAGCTCTTTGTAGGTATCATGTCCTACATTATTGTGAAAAAAACAAAATCCCACATTTTAGGTAAAAATAAGTCAAAAGGCTCTTTTTTGATATTAGCACTAAATACTAAAAAAGAAAATCCCTAACTTAGCAATTATATTACATTCAGCATGAATTTGTAATGGGTTTGACATGTAAATAGAAAGTGGATTGTGTGAATACATAAAAGTGGACTATAAGAATACGTAAAAATACAGTATTTGTTTTTATTAATCATTCAAGACGGAGTAAACTTTTAAATTTCTAGTTCTTTTGAAAAGGAGGAAATTATCATGAATAGAGTGTGGAAGAATCTAATTTCGGAAGAAAATATCGTGAAATGGAGAAGGCACTTCCATAAGTATCCGGAATTATCATTTCATGAAAAAGAAACTTCGCAATTTATATATGATACATTATGCTCATTTTCTTCTTTTGAAGTAACGAGACCGACGAAGTATAGTGTACTAGCAATTAAAAGAGGTGTGAAGCAAGGGAAAGTAATTGCGATTCGAGCTGATATAGATGCTTTGCCAATTCAAGAGGAGACAAGTAAATCTTATACATCTGTGAATAAAGGAATGATGCATGCATGTGGGCACGATGCTCACACAGCTATTTTATTAAGCACAGCAGAGGTGCTATCAAATATAAAGGAAGATTTTGCAGGTGAGATTCGTCTATTCTTTCAGCACGCAGAAGAGGTGTATCCCGGTGGGGGACAAGAAATGGTTGAGGCAGGTGTAATGGACGGTGTTGATTATGTAATAGGTTTACATGTTATGTCTGGATTAGAAAGCGGAAAGATAGGAATTGTGTATGGGCCGATGATGGCGGCACCAGACGTATTTACAGTTGAAATTCAAGGCAAAGGAGGACATGCGGCGCGGCCAGAAGAAACGATAGACCCTATTGCTATCGGAGCACAGATTATTACAAATTTACAACATATCGTATCAAGAAATACGAGTGCTTTTATGCAAAGGGTTATTTCAGTTACACAATTTCATGGGGGAACGGCTGACAATATTATTCCTAGTACAGCAACTTTAATGGGAACCGTTCGTTCATTTAATCAAGCATTGAGGGTGGAAGCAGAAGGGAAAATCGAGAAAATTGTGAAAGGAATTACAGAAGCACATGGAGGATCGTATACATATACGTATCGATATGGATATGATCCGGTTATTAATGATGAATATATTACGAAAATAGTAGAAGAAAGTGCACTACATTTGTTTGGGAATGAGCGTGTTGTGAAGCTTGAACCTTCTATGGGTGGGGAAGATTTTTCAGCATATTTAAGAAAAGCACCCGGTTGTTTCATTAAATTAGGAACAGGTAATGAAAATATATATACTTGTTATCCACATCATCATCCGAAATTTGACGTGGATGAATCAGCATTAATTTGTGGAGTGGAGCTATTTTTAGAGACGACTATAAGATTACTAAAATCATAGAAAAACAAAAAAAGGCAACTGCACTCTATTGCAGTTGCTTTTATTTCTTTCCGTCAGAGAGGGCTGAGAAAGAACTATGCTCATTCATAGTATATGAATAGCTAACGGACAAGCTTGTACATTTTAATCATTTTTTTAAAAAAAGTTGTTGACATTGATAATCAATGTCAATTAATCTAAAAGTAGTTGAAATTGATAATTATTATCAATAGGATAGATGCGACATGTTAATGAGAAAAAATTTTCACCTTCTGCGGAGGGGATTAAAAGATAAAAATAAAGATAAAGATAAAGATGTTGATCAGCATATGGAATGGCAAAGAAATGTAATTCGGTCTGAATATGTAGATGAGAAGAAGAGCATTCAAACAGAAAAAGAGATACAAAGTAAAGGGAGAGGTTCAGTTGAGTAAGTTAGTAATGATTTTTGCAAGTATGAGTGGAAATACCGAGGAAATGGCTGACCACATTGCCGGCGTAATTCGTGAAACAGAAAATGAAATTGAAGTTATTGATATTATGGATTCACCAGAAGCTTCTATATTAGAACAGTATGATGGAATTATTTTAGGTGCATATACTTGGGGAGATGGTGATCTTCCTGATGATTTCTTAGATTTTTATGATGCAATGGATTCTATTGATTTAACTGGGAAAAAAGCGGCAGTATTCGGATCGTGTGATTCGGCTTATCCGAAATACGGAGTGGCAGTTGACATTTTAATAGAAAAGCTACAAGAGCGCGGGGCAGCAGTTGTGTTAGAAGGACTAAAAGTAGAATTAACGCCAGAAGATGAAGATGTAGAAAAATGTTTACAGTTTGGAGCTGAATTTGTAAAACACCTTTCTTAATGGCAGAAGGGAGATGAAGAGCAAGTGCATGAGAAAATCTCAATCAAAACGATGACAGATTATCATTTGTATGATTTTATGCGTTGTCCGCATAAATTTTATTTTCGTCATATAAAAAGAAGAGAACCTTCTTCATTTGAATGGCAACAAATAGCACAAATGATTGTCAATCAAATTATTAACGAGTATTACACGCTACCTGCGGGTCAACAAACGAAATTTGTACTTTTAATATTAATAGAAAAGTATTGGAAAAAAGTAAGGATTAATATGTTTGCTTCGAAGACGGAGTACTATATTGTATTAGCTAAGCTAACGGATCACTTATTACAGTTTGTTGAAAAGGATGATAGTCAGACACCACCATTGTTTTTATACGAGAAGTTTCAAACATATATGGAAGAGTTAGGTGTCCACATGTCATTGACATTTGAAGTTGGTGAGTGGAGTGCTGGGTCGTTTGTAATTAAAAAGTATGTCGTCGATGCGGATGAGGAAATGCTTGCTCTTTGTCAGAAGCTAATGACAGTATTCAGTTATAAAGCTTTCGGCGTTCTTCCAGGAAAGATTGAAGTTATTAATTTAATAGAAGGAACTAAGTATGAGTACATTCCAAAACAGGAAGATATTATAACTGGAATGGCTGATTTATCTAGAATGAAAGAAATGTTGCAACAACCTGAGCATTATACAGAGCGTCATTTTCGTTCTGAGTGTATAAGTTGTGCATTTCGTAGTGAATGCCAAGGGGAAGAAGTAAAGAAAGAAGCGGAGCAGAAGAAAAATATCGTACATTAAAGGATGCAACTTTGCATCCTTTTTTGTTGTTGACATGAAAAGCTTTTCATCATTTACCGTATATTTATAGCAGATTTTAATAAAGTGAATCTTTAATCAGTGGGGGTTTTGTCAATCCCCCACTGATTATCAGCCCTCATTAATCGGGCTACCCGCAAATAGCAGGATAAAGGGAGGAATAATCAATGAAAGATGAAACGAAAGTATTTCAATGGTTAAAAGAACAGAATGCTCCTTTTGAAATTCAACTGCAAATTTTACAAGTATTTCAACTGTATAAAGTCATTGTTGAAATGGATAAAAAGTTAATGTTGTATGAGGAGAGAGAGCAGAGGGAGAGAATGTAATCTCATCCCTGCAGTATTATTTTCAGTTGTTCTATACCCGATATGAATTCAAGTTCCTCGTTTCTAAGTTAAGTTATTCCACTTTATGATATCAGAATTTTCTTTCTATATGTTAAAATATAGCTATCATTATGAAGAAGGGCGGGAGCATTACGAAAAAAAGACTGTTAATCAGTTCTCTATGTATCGCTTTTATATTGTTTTGGTCATATAAAGAGGAGGTTTTTGCTACCTTTAAACCGATTGATCAGTACGAGTTAAATAAGGAGTTAAAGAACAAAAGTATAGAAAATTTAACTCATAATGAAATGAAAAAGGTAGGAGAGCATTTTGTGACCGAGCAACTATCAGTGTTTGGGTCTACTAATAAAGAAGATGTGAAACGAAAAGGTGAAGAACTATTTTTAAATAGAGGGTATGAACAATTAATGGGAAATTATTATCCAAATCGTTTTCGAGATTTAGAGTATAAATTTACAAACGAGGAGATACGTGAAGAGACCGATGAGAGTTTTCTTTATCAAGCTGTAGCGTACGTTGCGGGTACTGAAAATGGTAAGAGAAGCGAAATGAAATTGAATTATGAAGTGAAAATTGTAAAGGTTAATAATATATTTATGGTGCTAGAACAAAAGCAGCGCGTACAATAAAGGAAATTCATTGCTCAATAGAACATTTTGGGGTGTGTACTACTTAATGCGGAATAAAAAGGCCCTCAAGGAATAAAGGGCCTTTAAAGATTTTCATTTTGTTGACCAAGTTCTTTTTGAGCAATATATAAATTTCCTTGCTCGACTTGTTTAAGGGTATGAACAGAATCCCCTGCATATCCTTTTTGTGTTTTAACAGTTCTTTTTGAACGATTGGAATCTTGTTTCTTCATATAATAGGCCACCTTTCATCAAAAATAAACGAAAATGATAAGTATGAGTAATACAGCAGCGAAAATGGTAATGCCCATTAAAAACGAAGTGTTTTTATATTTAGGTGGCTTATGTACATCTTGCCGATATCCAGGTGAAATTTCAGGGGCAAATTCTTCATCGAATGATTGCTTTTTTTCTTTGTCGTCCATATGTACCCACCTTTCTTTTTCATTATATTATACGTTACAAGAAAAAATATGCATAAAGAAAACAGCCGCTTTATTATTAGCGGCTGTTTTGTGTTGTATATTTTCGTTGTACTTGAAAGAGACGGATAAGTAGGAAGGCAGCGCCAAATGCTAGACCGATAATAAGACCGATCCAATAGCCTTTTGCGGCCCATTCTGTATACGTTGCTAATATATAACCTAGTGGTAGACCTATTATCCAATAAGCAATTAAAGTCATAATTAGAGCGACATTTACATCTTTATAACCACGCAGAGCTCCTTGTACAGGGGTTGCAATTGCATCTGAAATTTGAAATAAAATCGCAAAGATAAGAAATTCTTTTGCTAAATGATGAACTTTTGCATCTGTCGTATAAATAGAAGCAATTTGATCATCAAAGAAGTAGAGAAGAATCGAATATAATAAAGCAAAGGCAAGGGCTAATCCAATTCCAATCAGTCCGTATTGTTTTGCATTATCGAAACGTTTTGCACCAACTTCGAATCCGACCGCAATAGTCATTGCCATTGCTAAACTTAGCGGAGTCATATATAACAAGGAAGCAAAGTTCATAGCTGCTTGGTGAGCTGCAATAGTTGTCGTACTAAAATTACTCATCATAAGCGTTACCGCAGCGAAAATACTCGTTTCAAAAAAGATAGCAAATCCGATAGGGACGCCAAGCTTTAAGAATGCTGTCCAACTCGAAAGAGAAGGGCGGTATAATTGTTTGAAAATGTTGAAAGAGGCAAAAGGCTCTTTCGTCTGAATAATAATGACTGTAATAATTAAAATGCACCAATATGTTGCAGTGGAAGCAATTGCCGCTCCAACACCACCAAGTTTTGGGAAACCGAAGTTACCAAAGATTAATAAGTAATTTAATATTACGTTAATTGGTAATGATAGTAATGTAATAATCATCGTTGTTCGAGTTTTTCCTAATGCATCAATAAATCCACGTAAAACCGTGTAAGTGAATAAAGGTATAATTCCTATTGCGATAATACTTAAAAATTGAGCTGCAATACGTTCCACAGGTTCTTCTAAGCGCATGCCGTTTAAAATAGGTGAAACGACGAAGAAACCGATGAGGATAACAACGAAACTAGCACAAATTGCTAAATAAACTGCTTGTATGACAACGTGGGGAACGTCCTCTTTTTTCTTGGATCCAACGAGCTGTGCAACAATGGGAGTCGTGGCCATTAAAATTCCTGTTAACCCAGTACTAACTGGAATCCATATACTTGTTCCAATTGCGACACCTGCTAAATCAGTTGGGCTTGCATGTCCTGACATTGTTGTATCGAAAAAGCTCATCGCAAATAATGACATTTGCGTTACGAAAATCGGAAAAAATAGTAATACAAATTGCTTTAACTTTTGTGAGAATGAAGTAGTTTCTTTCATAAAATCCCCTTTCCGTATAAAAAAACAAACTCTTACTATCATACAATTTAATCAAAGATTAGAAAAGAAATACGCGCCTACAACATATGAAGCCAATAAAAAAAGGATGCACTTTGAAAAGGGATAAGGTATTATGATAAGGTGTGAAAAAATTACATATTATTTGTTATTAAGGAGGCACTACTTGTGGCTGATTGGTTAATTGGTTTAATCATGGGTGCTGTTGAAGGGTTAACAGAGTTTCTACCAGTATCATCAACAGGACATATGATTTTAACAGGACATTTAATTGGATTTGACGATGAGAGAGCGAAAGTTTTTGAAGTTGTAATCCAATTGGGATCGATTTTAGCGGTTGTAGTTGTATTTTGGAAACGATTATGGTCGTTAGTTGGAATTGGGAAAGTAAAAGAAGGGCCATCGTTAAATTTATTACATATTATTATTGGGATGATTCCTGCCGGGGTACTCGGTGTATTATTCCATAGTGCAATTAAAAAGGTTTTATTTGGTCCAGGACCAGTTGTCATTAGTTTAGTAGCTGGTGGTATTTTAATGATTGTTGCTGAGAAGTTTTCAAAACCAAGTACAGCAAGAACGTTAGATGAAATCACATATAAGCAAGCATTTACAATTGGAATGTTCCAATGTTTAGCACTTTGGCCAGGATTTTCTCGTTCTGGTTCTACAATAAGTGGTGGTTTATTAGCTCGCGTGTCGCATACAGCGGCAGCTGAATATACGTTCATTTTAGCAGTACCGATGATGGTAGCTGCAACTGGATTAGATTTAATTAAAAGCTGGGATGTATTAAGCTCGGCAGATGTAACGCTATTTGCAACAGGATTTGTAACTGCATTCGTTGTTGCGATGCTTGCAATTGTCTCATTCTTAAAATTATTATCTCGTGTAAAACTAACACCGTTCGCTTATTATCGTTTCATTTTAGCTGCGGTATTCTATTTCTTCATTATGTAAAATAAAAACCTGCCGAGCTCGGCAGGTTTTTATTTTACTAATTTTTCTATCATGTTTTCCATTACATGTTCCCAAAGAGAAGTATCATCAGCTAATGTAGCACGGAAATTAGCATACATTTCTTTTTGTTTTTCTTCGAATGTTGGATCTTCTTTTTCAGGTAATGTAGCGCGCATTGAAGTTACTAATTCTTGTACTTTTGGAGCGCGTGGTCCAAAGACGGCTTGTTCATTTCCATCTTTATCAATGAAAATAAAGATTGGAATCGCACGTGCTGTTCCATTTGTTAAATATTGATCCATTAATTCTAAGTTTTCATCGCGAATTAATAAACGCATATCAATATTTGCAACTTCAGAAATTCGTTTCATAACAGGTACGCATAAAAGAGCATCGCCACACCAATCAGCAGTTAATACGATAACACGCCAGCCATCATTTTGACGTTCTTCTAATACAGGAAGTAATTCATTTGGAATTAAAAAATTATTGTAAATGTGTAGTAGCTCGTATTGGTTTACTTGCATTTCATTCACATATGTATCAAAGGACATACCTTTATCAGCCCATTGTTGTAAGTTCATAATTAACACCTCTTTAGTAAGATTTGCTTTCATTGTACCAATTTTTATATAGAAAAGCTTGTATTCTTACTCTTTCTTGTCACTTAATAATTTATTTAATAGAAAAAAGAATAGTACGACACATAATTCAGTTAAGTTGGACATTTGTACGCTTTCTATCCAATCATCAGCAGTATGAATGACGAACCAATCTAGTGTAATTTCAATGAATGAGAAAAGAGTGAGAGAAATCCAATTTGGCATGTTTTGAGTCAATGGATATAGCAGCGCTTTGAAGAAACTGAAAATAAATAATGTAATAC
>NZ_JBNLYC010000127.1:0-12193 GCF_050172015.1 Bacillus sp. GMa5/1
AGATTTCTCTGAGACGATACCTATTACTACAAAGGATGAAATAGGTGATTTATCACAAAATATTAATACACTTTCTAAAGCTTTGCATTCGTATATTCATCAATTGCAGCAAGATATAGAAAAAGAAAAGCAATTAGAGAATACACGTAAAGAATTTATCGCTGGTGTTTCACATGAGTTAAAAACACCTTTAAGTATTATGAAGAGCTGTATTTCAATTTTAGAGGATGGTGTTGCTAGTAATAAAAAGGAGTATTACTTTAAAGCAATGTCAAAAGAAGTAGATAAAATGGATATGCTCATTATTGATATGCTGGAGTTAGCGAAATTCGAATCTGGTACATATAAAATGGAAATGGATGTTTTCCATATTGATGAAATGATCGATTACATATGTGAGCAATTAACCTCGGATATAACAGCTAAGCAATTATATGTTCATAAACAACTTTCTAAAATTGAAGTTGTTGCAAACCAGCATCGCATAGAACAAGTTATAACGAACTTTATTACAAATGCGATTCGTTACACACCAGAACAGGAGAATATTATTATTTCTACAATAGAAGAGAATGAACGTGTAAAAGTATGTGTAGAAAATAAAGGGGCTCATATCGCGCCAGAACATTTAGAGAAAATATGGGATCGTTTCTATCGAGGGGATACGTCTCGTCAACGTTCAAAAGGTGGAACAGGATTGGGACTTGCTATTTCAAAAAATATATTAGAGCTACATGATGCGGAATATGGTGTTTCAAATACAGAAGATGGAGTATTATTTTATTTCTATTTAAATAAAAACGTGTAGAATTTTTTCTACACGTTTTTATTATTTTTAAACAAAATCGACACTATCTGCATTTTATCTTTATCAGCATTCATTACTATTTTCATTAGAAAGAGAATGAAAAGTTGATAAGGAGATTGTTAAAATGAAAAAAAGAGCGATATTGCTTTTGCTTATAATAATAATAATAATGGGTACAGGCGTTAGTTTCATACATGCTAAAGGGCACAAAAACATATCAAAAGAGGATTTACGATTAAAAGGAAAAACTATTGTAATTGATCCAGGGCATGGTGGAGGAGATAGAGGGACGAAAGGAAAGAAATTAGGAACGATTGAAAAAGAGCTTAATTTAAAAGTAGCACAAAATATAAAGAAAGAATTAGAAGAAAGAACGGATGCAAAAGTTATATTAACACGTGAAAAAGATACGAGCTTACTTCCAGAAACAAAGCAAAAGGAAGAATTACAAGCACGTGTCAAAGTAGCGAAAGACCATGCGGCGGATCTTTATATTAGCATTCATCATGATGCTTTTGAGGATACAAATGTAAAAGGAATAACAACTCATTTTGGATCTAATAAAAGGAAAGATAAAAAGTTAGCTAAGACCGTACAAGAAGCTATTTTTGATCAAAATATAGACAGCCGTGATAGAGGCATTCATGGAAGTGATTTTCTTGTCTTACGAGAAAATCCTTCTCCGGCTATCTTAATTGAATTAGGGTTTACATCTAATGCGAGTGATGAAAAAAGAATGAATTCAGAAGAATTCCAAGCAAAATCGCAACAAGGTATTGTGGATGGCATTATTAATTATTTTACGATGTAATAAAATAGGTAAATAGAAAAATACTATTCTTTCTAAATCTTAATTAGAAAGAATAGTATTTTTTATTTTGGGTGTATATCCAGTTTTCAAATTTAAGAATTAACTTAACCTTATTCTTTAACTGATTTCGACACTATCTGCATTTTATCTTTACCTCTCTCTATTAATCTATTTATTGTAAACACCGGTTGAAACGAATGATTCAGTCGAATAAAGGCTCAGCCTTATAAATAATGAAAATTAATAGGGAAAGGATCGGAAAATCATGAAAGAATCGAAAAGTAAGAAAAAAACAAGTGTAGTAACGAAGGCAATCATATCTTTAGGAGTTGTTTTAGCAACGACCTTTTTCACCTTCTTTTTAATTGGAAAATGGAACTCTATCCCAGCGAAGGGAATAGCTAACGAAAGTAGTAATCAAGTTAACACGCAACAACAAGAAAAGAAAAAAGAAACACCACCAGCAAAACAGAAAAGACCTGATGGAAAACCGGTGGGAAAGGTTGTTTATTTAACATTCGATGATGGTCCTAGCGAACTAACTGGGAAATTTTTAGATGTACTAAAAGAGCAAAATGTCGCCTCGACATTTTTTATGCAAGGTAGCAATTTACAAAATACAGGTTTTCAGGAAAACGTAAAGCGAGCAGTAAAAGAAGGGCATTATATTGGTGCTCATAGTATGACACATAATAGTGATAAGTTATACAAAAAAGGACAATTTGTACCGGAGATGAAAGAAACGTTAGCTCTTATCCATAATATTACGGGTACAACTCCTAAATTAGTTCGTCCGCCATATGGATCTGCACCAGGATTAAAGGGCGAGGAAATTCGTAACCAAATTGTAGAAGCAGCAATAAAAGTTTGGGATTGGACAATAGACTCAAATGATTGGAAATTAAAAGATAATCCAACTCAGATTATCGATAATGTAAAGAAACAGACAACAGAAGAAGTAGAAGTTGTTTTAATGCATGAAAAGGCGCAAACATTACAAGCTCTTCCTGAAATTATTAAATTTTATAAAGAGAAAGGGTATGAATTTGGTGTATATAATGACGAGGATCATTTTCGTCTAAACTTCCAAAAAGATCAACGTCTATAGTATAAACATAGTTATTTTAAAAGGTGTTTTTATTACTAAATCAATAATTAAGCAAAAGTCGATTTCCTATACGATAAAGAAATCGACTCTTTCGTTTATGTATTATGTCACAAGAGTTTCTTTATTTTCTCCGGAATGTCCTTTTTAGAAATCTATGCAACAGAGCCTTTATAGTAAGAGTATCTTGTTGGGAATGATCAAAAAAATCTATATTGTAATATAAAAAATCGCTATGATATGAAAGGATACCATACAACAATCCCAATAAATTCTTCTCAATAATTGAAAATAAAATCAATCCGGATTATTATATTGTTATTGTAAATTTATTTTATTGAAGGAGGATACATAGATGAAAAACTCAAAAGGCTCTATTGAATCAGAGATAAGCAAAGCAATTACTCACTGGGAAAAGGACTACCTAGGACGCGGGTCTATATCCGTTAAGACAGATATATTACGGGATATGATTATCGTAAATTTACAAGGTGTTTTAACGCCGGCTGAATATAGTGTTTGCGAAACAAAAGACGGTATGCTAACGATAAAGAAGAATCGTTCGGAGCTAGTTGAATCTGGAATTGATGATCTGAAAGAGATTATACTAGAATTAACTGGAGAGAAAGTGAAAAGCTTTCATACGGATATAAGCTCCCGTACAGGCGAACGAGTGATGATTTTTAAATTGCTTCATAATCTTGAGGAGAAATTTTAAAAATACCTTAAGGTTAGTGGAAGGATTAAGAAACCTACAAGTTTTGCACTTTATTAACAGGCTAATAATTAAAAACTTGAAGTTATTTAGGTATAATAAATCGTAATTCAAATAACTCTTAAAAAACGGATAAAGAAATTGACAAACTGCTTAATATGGTTTATCTTATAATTGTTTTAAAAAATTGATAGACACTCATTTTAACAGCTTGCTATAATTAAGGCTTTAGCATTTTTTTAATATGTAATATTGACTAAATGAAAAAGTTTCTTAATTAAAAGATAGCGTATAACATAAATTGATATATTGATTGCATAATCTAGGAGATCAGAAATATACATTTCTTTTTAACAGGAGTAATACATACATTATTATTCTCTATAAAATGGGAGCTCTTCAAAAAACTTTATTGAAGTTAGTTGAAGGGAAACCGACAATCTCCATAATTCAATGATGATATAAAATCATTGAATTATGGAAGTTGTCGGTTTTTTTTATGGGAAAAAACGATGCACTAAAAAGAGTGAATGAAAATTGAAATTTAAAAAAACATCTTAATTAAAAGGAATTTTATAGGTTATTTTCGCTTAGAAGGGAGTATTTAACATGTTAATTTCGCTAAGTTCATCAACACTGTTAACATTATTTTTTATGGCGCTTAGTGCTTCTTGGCTAAGTGGATTATTGTTTTTAAATGCAAGGATGCCTTTACGTTTTGTTCATATCCATATTGGTATCGCTGCTTTGCCTTCATTGATTTCTTTACTCGCACTTGTTAATAACAATGGAGATAGAGTTGTGGGGCCTTGGCATCTAGATACTTTAGCTTGGTTAATGGCTTTCTTTGTTCTTACAATTGGTTTAATCATTCAGCGTTTTTCTGTACGTTACTTAATGGGAGACCGCTCATATCGAAAATATTTTTTACTTTTTACATTTACTACAGGTGTATCTTCGGTTGCATGGTTAAGTGATGATCTTCGTTTCATGATCATTTGTTGGGGAGCAACGCTTATAGGATTGGTTCTACTCATAGGGCTAAATAAAGGGTGGAAAGTAGTTAGTGAAGCAACTAAAATCTCTGGCTATTTATTTACAATAAGTTGGATTGCGTTGCTATCAGCTATCATTTGGCTTTTTCAAGTAACTGGACAGTGGCAATTAACATCAGTTTTAACGAATGAAAATGTAGCGCTACATGGAACATTGGAGAGAACAGGAATTAACTTATTAATTATATTAGCGGTGATGATTCCAGCAGCACAATGGCCTTTTCAAAGATGGTTAATTGAGTCTGCCGTTGCTCCAACTCCTGTTTCAGCTATTATGCATGCGGGTTTAGTAAATGCTGGCGGTATCATGTTAACTAGATTTTCACCTCTTTTTCATGATGATATTGCACAAATCATTTTACTTATTTTCTCTAGTATTTCTGTCTTAATCGGAACAGGAATTAGTTTAGTCCAAGTTGATTATAAACGTCAGCTAGTAGGTTCAACTATTGCACAAATGGGATTTATGCTTATTCAATGTGCATTAGGCGCTTATTTAGCGGCTATTATTCATTTAATTTTACATGGTTTGTTTAAAGCTACACTGTTTTTACAAGCTGGTTCTTCAGTGCAACGTTGTGGGGTAGTGAATCAGTCTAATGAAAAGATGTCCAATTTATGGATTATAGTCGGGCGTGTTTTAGGAGTATTTATAGCAATTACTTTCTGGTTTATGACTTCTGGAGAGGGGTATCAGCTAGTTAGTGCGTTAATCTTAGGGTGGTCATTATATTTTTCATGGAAACAGCTTGTTGTTTTTGGAGAGGGAAGAATGGGACGAATTGCTGGCGTAATTGTTTTGATTGGATGTTCTCTCATTTACTCTACTGTTCATAATTCTCTTTATAAATGGTTGCATACTGACATTTATCAAAGTGTTCAACCTTCAGCTCCAGCCGTTATCTTTGTTATATGTATTTTACTATTTAGTAGTGCTATTAGTACTTTCGTTACTCGTAATCAATCTTCTACTTTATTCGCTGTACTTTATCTTTGGTTAGTTCGAGTAGGTGAGGCGAGAAGAAAATCAGTAGAAAGTCACCCAAGCTATCTGAAACATTATGTATCAAAGGGAGGTAATTCGTGATGAGCATATCGTCAATATTAAAGAAAGATACAAACATTGATATACAAAAAAATAATATAAATGATTTAGTTGCATCTGCTAGCAGAGTTATTGCACCACTTTGGCCTATCTCTACGTTTGCAGCTCACCATCCTTGGATGGGACTTGAAAAGCAATCATTTGATCAAGTTGCAAATTGGTTAAAAGAAATTCGTAATGTGGATATGTATCCTAGTGCCTCCATGATTCATTCGGCAAAAGCGAAAGGTGAGATTGAGGAATCATTTTTACAAAGTAGTTTGTCTCGTTGGCTTGATTCACAATCTTTTCATATTCCGCGAGAGAAAGCAGAGCGATTTTGTCAAACAGCTTTAAAATTAGAAAGAGTACCTTCTAGTCTATTATCATCGCCAGAATTAAATAAACTGGCAGACGAAATGAGTTATATAAATACAGGGAGTATGAAAGCCTCTGTTATGCAACCAATAAGTTCGCTTATAGAGAATCAAAATGGTGAAAACCTATCTGATATTCTTAATTATCATATCATTAAATGGTGTAAATTATATCTTGATGACTCCCAGTCAAGTTGGATGATGCCAAATCGAGAGAAAGGTTTTTATCGTGCATGGCAACACCTTATTACATTTGATCCAGCGCTCAGTAAAAATGAGCGTAAAGTTTTAAAAGATTGGCCACAAGATGCCGAAGTAGCTTTAGCGAGAGCGTTATTTGAACTAGGAATTTCTGAATCTAACATACAAGCTTATCTTGAAGGGCACTTACTTTCTTTACCTGGGTGGGCAGGAATGATACGATGGCGCTCACAACAATCAATTCAGGAACAGGGGCTTTTAATAGAATATTTAGCAGTTCGAATTTCTATGGAGCTGGCTATTGCAAAACCTTATTTACCTTTAAAAAATCAAAAGGTTGAGAAAAAAGTTTCGATCGTCCCACTTATAGCTTCTTGGATCTATTGGGGGAATATTTCAACACGGGAATGGTCACAAATGTCTGCAGCTGAACAAAGCGAATTGTTAGCATTTGCATATCGTTTTGATGAAAATATTCGCAGGAAACTTTGGCTGGAAGCTTGGGAACAAACGCATGCAGAGCAATTAAGAGAGAAGATTGCTTCTAAACAACGTGCAACCAATGATAAAAAGCGTGTATTAGCTCAATTAGCATTTTGTATTGATGTACGTTCAGAACCGTTTCGTCGCCACTTAGAAAAACTAGGTCCGTTTGAAACGTTTGGAATAGCTGGTTTCTTTGGGTTACCAATTGCGACTAGTGAACTAGGTAGTAATGACAGCCATCCTTCTTTGCCAGTTATACTGAAACCGAAGCATCAAATAAAAGAGCTTACAGATGAAAATGAATTTAAATCTTATGAGCAACGTAAGAGGGTAGGCAGTTCGGTGCGTTATACATTTAAAACGATGAAACAGAACGTACTGACAAGTATGGCGCTACCTGAGTTAAGTGGTCCTTTACTTGGTCTACAGATGATGACAAGAAGCTTTGTCCCAAGAGGAGTTGGTGGTTTCATTCGTAAACTTCGTAAAACTATGTTACAAAAACCTGATACAACATTCTCGCTTAATTATGTTCATGACACAAAAGGTGAGATACCTATCGGTTTTACGAAAGAAGAAAAAGTGAACTATGTGCGTCAAACTTTAAAAATGGTGGGACTGACAGAAAAATTTGCTCCTTTAGTTGTAATGTGTGGACATAGTAGTCAAAGTACGAACAATCCTTATGCGGCAGCACTTGAGTGTGGTGCTTGTGGAGGCGCAGCAGGGGGATTCAATGCAAGAGTTTTCGCTACTTTATGTAATCTTCCAGAAGTAAGAGAGGCGTTGTCTGCTGAAGGCATTAACATTCCTGAGGATACCATTTTTGCAGCAGCTGAACATAAAACAACAGTGGACGAATTGGAATGGATTTACGTCCCAGAACTTTCGAAAACTGCGCAAGAAGCGTTTGATTGTATCGAGACGATTATGCCAAATGTGAGCCAACATGCAAATAGAGAACGTTTAACGCAATTACCTAATTTTAAAACGAAAATAAAAAATCCGAGTAAAGAGGCGCATCGATTTGCAGAAGATTGGAGTGAAATACGTCCAGAATGGGGATTAGCGCGTAATGCATCTTTTATTATCGGAAAGCGTGAATTAACTCAAGATTGTGACTTAGAAGGTAGGGCTTTCCTTCATAATTATGATTGGAAACAGGATGAAAGTGGCGATATATTAGCTAACATTATTGCAGGACCAGGAACAGTTGCACAGTGGATAAATCTACAATATTACGCATCAACTGTAGCTCCTCATTATTATGGTAGTGGAAATAAAACAACCCAAACCGTAACGGCGGGTCTCGGTGTTATGCAAGGGAATGCTAGTGACCTGTTGCCAGGCTTACCTTGGCAATCGGTTATGCAGTCAGATAGTGAGACGTATCATTCACCACTTCGTTTACTAATTGTCATTCAAGCACCTATTGAATATATAGAACGTTTGTTAAATAATGATTTCACATTTCGAGAAAAAGTCCAAAATGGATGGGTTAGACTTGCAAGTGTTGATCCAGAGGGACGCTGGAAAAACTGGTAACAATTATTATTGTTACTAGCTTAAAAGTTTCATAAATACAATAATGAAGAAGGAGTGCTCCATATGAATTCAAAGAATAAAAAAGTTTTATTATTAACAGACATTGAACACGGAATAGAGCCTAGTATCCAACAAGTAACTAACATTCAACAAGAAAACATGTTGACTATACACAGCTATGATTCTGTAATTGTACATCCTTATGGAGATATAATGAGATCTATTATTATTGCTATTTATCAAGAAAATGTTAAAGAAATTTTTGTTGTCGGAATAGAGGATAAAGAAACTTCTTCAGTTAATCTACAAACTCAACGTGATTTCATAAAAGATAATATAGAATTAGACTATCTCTTTAAAAATTGCATGCCTGAATTTTCAAGTGGTAGCCTTAATCAATGGCTGAGTGGACAAAAAAATGTTAGTGAAAATATTGAAAAGAGTATAGATATGATCCGTCATCATCCATTAGTACCTTCTGATATTGAAGTTCATGGTTTCAGGATTGATAGAACAGGTGAAAAAGAAATGGTTGTTAAAATTGCTACTAATAAAATAGTTGAAAAAGTTAATTAATCTATTAAAGACAAATAAATTCTTATGTATAAATTGCTGTTGTATAATAAATTTTATTATGTTTTAAGAATCAGAAGAGGTAGCCATGCAAAACAAAATTATCGTTATGTTTCAAAAAGATTTTCGTTTATATGATAACCCAGCTCTATTTGAGGCTGTTCAGTCCGGGGAGGTTCTTCCGGTATATGTACAAGATGAAACTTTTTCAATAGGAAGTGCGGCAAAGTGGTGGTTACACCATGCTATAATAGATGTCCAAAAGCAACTTAAGGCATTGGGCTCTACTTTAATAATCCGCAAAGGAAATATACAGGAAGAAATACTTTCTCTCATAAAACAATTAGATATAACGGCTGTATATTGGAATAGTTGTTATGATCCAGACAGGTTAAAATCTAATCAAAAAATGAAAATGATATTAGAAGATAAAGGTATTATTTGTAAGGAATTTAATTCGCATTTATTATTAGAACCGTGGATTATAAAAAAGAAGGATAACACTGAATATAAGGTGTTTACGCCTTTTTACAATGCATTTCAAAAGCAGGTAATACCTAAACCTATTAGCAGAGTACAGAGTATAAAGTGGGGAAGCTCTTTACCAGCAAGCTTATCTGTCTCAGAATTACACTTGTTGCCGACTATACCGTGGACATCTCATATGGAAGCAATATGGGAGCCTACAGAGGAAGGGGCATACAAAACATTTAAGAAATTTTTCTCTAGTAAATTAGCCTCTTATAGTGAAGGAAGAGATTTTCCAAATCAAAATGCTCATTCAATGTTGGCGCCATATCTTTCATTTGGCCAAATATCAGTGAAGTTAATGTATCACTACTTAATAAATAAAAGTACCGAAAGACAATGTAGTTTTTTTGAAAAACAAGTGATTAGTTTTATACGCCAATTAATTTGGAGAGAGTTTTCTTATTATTTGCTATATCACTATCCGTTTACAGTATATAAACCTCTTAATAAAAACTTTGAACATTTTCCGTGGAATAAGGAAGAGGAGTTATTAAGAGTATGGCAGAAGGGTGAAACTGGTTATCCGTTTATTGATGCGGGAATGCGAGAACTATGGCAAACCGGTTTTATGCATAATCGGGCAAGAATGGCTGTAGCCTCTTTTCTTGTAAAGCATTTGTTAATTCCGTGGCAAGAAGGTGCAAAATGGTTTATGGATACACTACTAGATGCTGATATTGCAAATAATACAATGGGATGGCAATGGGTTGCTGGAAGTGGAGCAGATGCATCACCGTACTTTCGTATTTTTAATCCTATCACACAAGGAGAAAAGTTTGATAAAAATGGAGAGTATATAAGAAGATGGGTACCAGAATTAAGAGATATCCCAAACAAATATATACATAAACCTTGGGAAGCACCTGAGCATATTTTACAAAAATCCAATATAAAACTTGGGAATACATATCCTTATCCGATTGTTGGTCATAAGGCAGCACGAGAGAGAGCCCTTTATGCATATAAAAGTATGAAAGAATTTATATAAAATACACGAGTCAATATGAATTTGATATGTAAAAGTTATAATGTCTATTTGCGTATTAAAGTTGTATTCATTGAAAGAGTATACGAATCATATAGAGTTTCTAAAACCTTCTATTAAAAAGGAGAATGTTTATGAAAAAATCTAGTATTATAGTATTTTTACTAACATATGGTTTGTTTTATGTTTCTAGTGTTTTATTCCCTATTGATCGTACTTGGTATGATGCGTTAGAAAAGCCGTCTTGGACACCTCCTGGTATGACAATCGGAATGATATGGGCTGTATTATTTGGACTTATTGCATTATCAGTAGCAATTATTTACAACAACTATGGATGTAAGCCAAAAACATTTTGGTTTTTATTCCTTTTAAATTATATATTCAATCAAGCGTTCAGCTATTTTCAATTTAGCCAAAAGAATTTGTTTTTAGCAACAATAGATTGTTTACTAGTCGCTATTACTACGTTGCTTCTCATAGCGGTTTCTTCCAATTTATCTAAAGTATCGACATGGTTGCTAATTCCATATTTTTTATGGACTGCATTTGCTACATATTTATCTTGGACAATTTATAGTATAAATTAAAGACGGAACTAAAAACTTGAGCATAATAAAAATGCTTGAGTTTTTATGTGTGTTAATGATAATCCGAAATATGGAATATATACATCTTATGGAGGTCATCTTTGTGAAGAAATGGATAAAAATTACGCTGTACTCTTTACTAGCTATTTTAATTATAGGAAGTATTACTTTTTTGACTTGGTCTCAGTTTACTTATAAACCGACGAAAGAGGCTTTGTCGTTAGTAGATGATAAAAAAGATGAAGATAATATCGTTTTTGGAGCGAAAGATGCGAAAGTAGGGGTTATTTTTTATCAAGGAGCTAAAGTAGAAGCTGAGGCTTATAGTTACTTAGGAGAAGCTCTTGCAAAAGATGGGCACTTTGTAGTAATGCCTAAGTTACCATTAAACTTAGCGATATTTGGAATAAATGAGGTAGATAGTGTAATTGAAAAGTATCCTGAAGTTCAAAAATGGTATGTTGCGGGGCATTCAATGGGCGGAGCTATGATTTCTAAGTATGCCTCTCAGCATGAAGACAAGGTACACGGAATCATTTTCTTAGGTTCGTATCCTGCAGATGACTTTTCTACAAAATCGATTCCGATGTTATCAATTTATGGAGAAGTAGATGCTTTAGCAACTCTAGAAAAAATAGAGAACAATAAAAAGTTAATGTCGAAAAATACAACTATGCACATGATAAAAGGGGGAAACCATGCTCATTTTGGCATGTATGGTGAGCAAAAAGGTGATAATGCGAGTTTAATTACGGCAAAAGCACAACGAGATGAAACAGTAAAAGTAATTGAACAATGGTTATTGGAACAATGATAACGAATTTAATAAATCTACCGAAAGAATTATCCAAACGGTAGATGGGAGAGAGAATAAAGAGCCAAATCGTATGAATTGGCTCTTTTATTTATTTGCTATCTCCAATTGTCCCCTTATTTTCTCAGGAATATCCTTTTTAGAAATAATATCGTAAGAATACACATATTTTCCTTTCACATGAATTTTTAAGTAAGTTTTTCTTATAAAATCATTAGGCGTGTTCGTTCCAACTGTATATTCTTTTTCATTACTTAATTCGTCAACAGCTTTTAGTGAGTACATAGCTTTTCCTTTATGATGATAATCTGGAACACCATATCCTTTCGCAACGGCATATACATTTTTTTCTTCAGCAATCGGATTAAATCTGTCTAAATCTCCGCGTAATATGAAAGGTAGTAAGTATATAGGGAGGCCTATTCCTAGTATGCAAATTACAAATTTCTTCATGATCGTTTCTCCTTTTGTCTATTTACATTTTTGAGTATAGAAAAAAGTTCTTATGAATAT
>NZ_JBNLYC010000128.1:0-12164 GCF_050172015.1 Bacillus sp. GMa5/1
ATCTCAGTAATATATGCTGACGTAATCAACAGATTCAGCATTTAAATATAGTTAGAAGAAAGAGAGGAGAAAATTATTTCTCCTCTCTTTTGTATTTCTACAATTTCTTATTTTAATAAATCCAATGTATGTAAAAGTAATCCTTTGTTCCCTACTTCTCCATGACCAGGCACTACTGCATTTATATTTCTATATCGCTTCAGCACATTCTCAATTGATGTAGACCATTCATTTACATAAGCATCCGCAACGTTTCCTAAATCTTTCGCGGACGTAGATTTCACTAAACAGCCTCCAACTAAAATATTGTATTGCGGTAACCATACGACAATATTATCTTCTGTATGCCCTTTCCCTGGATAAAATGTTTCTACTTTCATATTTCCAAACTTCAAATTTGTAACGGTTTGTAAATCTCCAAGCGGTTCTTCATATCCATTTTTCTTTGCTAGTTCTGCAGTTAATGCTGTACTATGCGCTTTAATGCCTCTTTCTTTCAACGTTTTTATTCCGCCAATTCGATCAGCGTGCGCATGTGTAATAATGACATCCGTTACGCGCTTCTGAAATTTCTTTTCTACCATTTCTATTAGTTCCTTCGTTAATTTGTCATCCCAAGAAGAATCCACAAGTACTAACCCTTTAGAAGTATTAAGAACTAGACCGTTCGAAGGAACTGCTTCTCCATTAAAAGAACCTAACTCCGTATGAACCCATACATTCTTGTTTAACTGAGATATTGAAATGGTTCCCGTCTCATTTTTTATTACTGTTTTCTCTACCTTTTGTGATGCTTGTACAGAAGAAATTGTGCTAACAAATTGAATTGTTCCTAGTAAACCTACACATAATCCTACTTTTAACAACGTATTCTTTTTCATGTTATCAACCCTTTCTTTCAAGCTAAATAGTTATTACCTATATTAGACAATTCATCTCAAATGTTTGTTCCATATAATTGGACACTTTATTATCGCCCCTTATGTAAATACACGCATGGCGCAGTGAAAAAGATCACCCAAATGGATGATCTTTTTTATAATTTATCAACATATTGCTTCGCTTCTAGTAAGGAAAAACCAAAAGCTTCTCTTACTCTCTTAACTGCTGTAACTTTTTTGCCTTCTTCTACAAGCTGGCGTAGTTCTTTATTAATTTCAGGTTCTCTTTCTACAATTCTCATTTCTTTCGTAATTAATTGTAATCTATCTTCAATTCTCTTTAAATGCGCATCATTTTTCTTTTCAATTGTAGCTAATTTTTCAGCGATATAAATGAAACCAAAGGCTAATATCAGTATAACCATCCAGAATTCCATGAATGTTCCCCCTTACTAACTTTCATTTATTTTATTTCACTAACTTATGTAAATTTTACCACAGGACACATTTACTGTATAATACCACTATATCAAACTGTTAATACAACCTATTATTTTAGGGGGACGCTTTATGAAAAGATTTTTAAATACGTTACTTCAATTTGTAGTTCTTTCAATCGTGCTACATTTATTATTTGATATAGTTGGTTGGCTTGTTCTCAATGCAACAATTAAAAACAAACAAATCATCATTTCTTTAATAACAATCTCATGGGTTATGTACATGTACCGAGACAAATTTTTTCAAAAGTTCACTTCAAACTAACTAAAAAAGAAAACACTTCATTGGTGAATTACGAAGTGTTTTCTTTTTTTTACTACTGTATAATAAAAATAATATTCTGTCTTTAAAGAAAGGAGTCACCATGAACTTAAAAATTAGCAATATATACGAGAAAATGAACCAATATTCCGTTGCAGGTTTAAGCCTCGCTGTTATACGTAATGGCAAACTAGATGAAGCGACTGCCTTTGGAACACTTGAAGCTGGAACAACTAGAGCTGTTACTACAAATTCTCTCTTTAATTCTTGCTCTATCAGCAAATTCATCACTACAATGCTCGTACTAACATTATCAGAGCAAGGTATCGTATATTTAGATGAAGACGTAAATGATAAACTCACATCTTGGAACATTCCTACCAATCTATTTACTTCACAAAAAAGTATCACTTTGAGAAACTTATTAAGCCATCAATCTGGACTCATTGATCCACCTAATAGTTTTGAACATTATACACCTGCAAAAGGATTACCTAATATGTCTGAACTCCTTTCCGGTAAAACACTATATTGCCCCGTATCTATAGAAGTAGCTTATAAACCAGAAAGTGAATTTCATTACTCGGACGCAAACTTTTGTATAATCGAGCTACTACTAGAAGATATTACAGGAAAATCATTTAATCAGTTATTAGAAGAACATATCTTCCAGCCACTACAAATGAAAAATAGTACACTTTTCTCTCCAAAAGACATAGATAAAACCGATGTTTTTGCTTGCGGACATAATAAAGATAGAACTGTAACAAATGAGAGATTTCCATTTTATCCATTCGCAGCTGCTTCAGGCATTTGGACAACACCAACTGACTTATCAGCTTTAGTCATTGAAATCATTCATTCCTTACAAGGAAAGGGCAAACTAAAACTTTCTCAAAAATTTGTACTAGACATGATTTCTCCTCAAGGTTGCTCAAAATGGACTGGATTAGGTGTTTTTCTTGATGATTCTAATGAAGAATTACAGGTTTATTCACTCGGATGGGGCGTCGGATTTCAATGTATGATGGTTTGTTATCCATACTGCGGGAATGGTGCTGTTATTATGACCAATTCCGATTTAGGTGTTCATCAAATGGAAGGGATCATTGGTGAGGTTGTAAAAACGTTATCCTTATAATGAAAATAAAGAAGCTGTTCCTTCCAGCTTCTTTATCTATATAACATTTTTCGCAACAATTTTTATATGTTCTGGTGCGATAATTTCCGTTATACTTTCTTGGAAATCTTCCCGCAACATTTCTTCCAAATGTTCTAACTGCACTTCAACATGAGTGCATTCTAAATTATGTATATTTAACAGTGCATAATGATCTTTTTTCTTAATTACTAAATATTGATTTTCCTCTGTCACAAGTACAGAACCTAATCGGACTCCTAATAAGCGTTGATCATCAAACTTCATAATTACTTCTCCTTCCCTCATATAAACAAAACTACAATGAAAATAATTACATTTATGAAAAAAAACGCTTATTTAGACTATATCATAATTTACTAAAATAGAAATATCTTTTTCTGTTTTAATAAAAATCCCTATTTTTTCATATATTTCGATACAAAAAAACTTTCTCAACATTAAATTTTAATTTTCAGTTTTTAACCCCGTAAAAATCTATTATAATAAAGTTAATAAATGTTTGACCTCTCCTAATTCATGTACATATGGATGATCAGTAGTTATCGCTACTGATCTATTTTTTTGATTTCAGAAAGCAAATATGCTGCATCCTTTCCTACACCACAAATAAGTGCAGAACCCCTTTGAGATTGCCACGGCAATCCGATATAATACAATCCTTTTACTGGACTGATTCCCTTTATATGATTAGGAAATCCTTTCTCATTCACTGCTTGTTCAATTTCAATCCAATTATAATTTTGAACAAAACCAGTTGACCATATAACGCTTTCTGCACTATAAGTATCACCATTCTGAAACATGATGTTATTTCCTGATGCACTTACTACTTTTTCTTGCAGTTTAATTGCTCTATTCCGAATAAGTTTCTTACCCTCCAAACCGAAAATAGGGTCCTTTCTCTTCTGAAACCATCTTCCCCTCTTTGTATTTATTTCAGCGTACAATAAACCCACTTTTTCTAGCAGATTAAAAATACTTTTTCCAAAAAGTTGTAACGGTAAAAACGTTAAAGGATGACTAATAGACAACATAACTTCATGCGTTTTTGCAAGTTCTACTGCTATTTGCATTCCTGAATTTCCGCCACCTACTATAAGTACCTTCCCCTGTGGAATTTGCGGTGATGATTTATATTGTGATGAATGTATTTGAAAAATATGTGATGATAGATTTGCTGAAACTGAGGGAATAAATAGTTGCTGAAAACCACCTGATGCAATAATAACTTTTTTCGTTTGTAAAATTTCTGTAGGAGTATGTAATTCAAATATTTCTTTTTCTTTCTTTATTTTTAGAACTTCCGTTTGTAATTGTACCGGTAATTGAAAATGTTTTGCATATTCTTCTAAATAAGTTGCAATTTCATCTTTACATGGAAATTCATTTTTTTCACCTATTAACGCCATACCCGGCAAGCTACTGTAAGACCTTGGGGTAAAAAGCTGCAAAGAATCATATCGATTTCTCCATGAATCCCCAATTCGGTTTCCTGCCTCAAGTAATAAAAAATTATATCCTTCTTGCTTCAAGTAATATCCCATTGTTAATCCAGCTTGACCCGCTCCAATAATAATTAGGTCTTTCATTCTAATCCCTCCTCCCTTTACATATGAATACTTGTTCATATATTCATACGTTTCCATAATCATAACATTTTATTTTTATATAATTCAATATCTACTCAAAATAAAAAAGAGCAGTTTACCATAAAGTAAACTCCCCTTCATTCTATCTTCCCAGTCTTTAGCGCCTGTGCCCAGTCATATCTTTCTTGTTGAACAGCCAATCCAGCAGCTTCTTCCCAATTATAAGGAACTGAAATTTGTTCAATTGTCCATTCTCCCAAAACCTTTTCTATCACTACATATTTTGCATGCGGAGTTCCTGATTCCATTTTATGCATAACAGGTAACTCATCTTTGTATGCTGGAAGTCCTACACTTCCTGGATTTATAATGATCTTTCCGTTCGCTAAATAAATAACTCTAGGAATATGTGTATGACCACATACTATTATTTTTTGTTCTATATTTTGGAGTTGATCCATTATATTTTTTTCATTCTTTAATATTGCACCATTCTCATTCATCTCTTCTAACAAATACACTTCATCTGAAGTTGGCGTACCGTGACAACATAACATATCGTCTACAATAAATTGTGAAGGATGTTGTTTTAACCAACCTATATGATAATTTGTTAATTGATTTTGAACAAAAGTTAGTGTAGCAGATTGCTCTTGTATAGGTTCCCAAAGCATGCGATCACAATTGCCTTTAATATGTATCATCTCGCTACTCATTAATATTTCAATTGTCTCTAAAGACTCTAACGGCCCATACACACTATCTCCTAGATTTATTATCATTTCGACCTTGCGACGTGTAATATCTTTTAATACCGATTTTAAAGCGTGACTATTTCCGTGGATATCTGAAATTATAGCTATTTTCATCTTAATCCCTACTTTAATATATTATTTATAAACATCTGCAGCCAATTCCCTCAAAACTTCTACATTCACTACTTCAAAACAACCATTGTTTTTCTTGATTATATTTTTATCACAAAAGAGATTCAAAGTACGTAATAAATGCCGATAACTCGTTCCTAACAACTCCGCTATTTCCGTTAAATTCCCACTAAACACAATTCTATTTTCATGCTGAACTGCTCGTTCTCCTGCTGCTAACATGTAACTCGCAAGTCTATTTTCAAGCGGATACAATAAATTAATTGTACTGTTTTTGGAAAGTCGGTTTAATTTATGTGCCAATGATTCACAAATACATCTTAAAAATTTTGCATCATGAAATAGCTTATTTCTCACCTTTCCTAAAGGTAAACCCACACAATACGAATCTGCCATCACTTGTACGTTTGAAGTGATTCTTTGAGAATGAATTAACTCCACATCTCCAAGTAACTGCAAACTATCATAAAAACACAGTAATACGGATTTCCCATTACTTAATGTGTTAAACGCTTTCGCTTTTCCTTCAACAAAGAAATATAAATAATCTATCTCTTCATTTTCTCTACAAATAAACTCATTCTTTTTAAAAAATATAAGTTCCATATATGGCTTCATATCATGACTAAAAAATGAATCAATATTATTTTGCTTTATATACTCTGCTAATTTAATAGAATTACATACTTTCTTCATAGTTCCCCACCTTTACAACTCATCCCCATTGTAATCAAAATTTTCTTCTTCCACTATGACATATGTCATAACAATACACAATTTCAGCATGATACAGTCATTACAAATATGAAATATAAAGGGGATATTACATTGTATAACTTTCTTTCTGTCTTTATTGGTGTGCTCATCGCCGTTATGCTTCCATTGAATGGAATTTTATCCGAGTTAATTGGGAAGTATACAGCAAGCGTTGTCATTCACCTTGTCGGTTTAATTGCAGTTATTTTCGTTTTAATCTTAAACAAACATAAAATTCATTTCGATAAAGGTATTCCGCTTTTTTTATATAGCGCTGGAGCGATTGGAGTATTCACTGTTCTTTTTAATAATATAAGTTTCTCCGTCCTTGGTGCCTCTATTACGATCGCATTAAGTTTACTCGGCCAATCCATTGCTTCCATCATTATCGATCATTTCGGCTTATTAGGAATGAAAGTTGCAAAGTTTGAAAAGAAAAAACTAGTTGGATTAGCATTCATCTCTTCTGGGATTATTATCATGACAATTTATTAATGGGGGCAAAAATATGTTATATATTACTATCGCTATTTTAGCTGGTGTTTCTATCGTCGTTGCTAGAATTATTAACGCGAATTTAGCAAAGGAAATTGGAAACTGGGAAGGCACGTTTTTCAATTATATTACTGGATTATTTTTCTCTATGTTATTTTTAATTTTCAGTTCAGATTCATTGTATATCCCTATTCATACGTTGCAATCTATTCCTATCGCCGTGTACTTAGGCGGATTAGTAGGCGTTATCGTTATTTCATTATCCAACTATATTACTCCTAAAATATCAGCCTTTTATTTAACATTACTCATCTTTATCGGACAATTATTTGCGGGGACTATTATTGATTTCTTCCTGACAAATGAACTCTCGATCGGGAAAGTTATCGGTGGCATTTTCGTATTAATTGGGCTCACTTACAATTTACTCATAGATCGCCCGATAAAAACTGTGAAGCATAACCAAGTTCAACTATAATACTTTACGCTTACCTATCATATATTAATAGAAAAGCTCTTCACACGAAGTAATAGAGAGGAGAAAATCCTATTAAAAAAATTATTTTATTGCTAGGTAGCGTATTGATTATTTGTGGAATTGTATGGTTTATAAACTCGGGAAAATCTATTCAAGATCTCTATACTGCAAACAAACCGAAAAAGAAAGCTACTATTATTTCAAGTTCGCGAGATCCAAATGAGCCTCCTGTTTTTTTAGGTAAACAGGAAATAAAAGATATACATGTAGAATCAATTAAAACAAAAAAGGATATCTTTCTCACAAAAACAGGTGAATTAAAAACGTTTATTAACAGTATGAATACCGCAAAAAAAGGCAAATTAACATTGGATGAAGAAGGATCAGATTTAATAGATTGTGATATGTGGATTACTTTCGAGGATGGAACTTATAAAAAATATTTCATATGGATAGTTGATCATCACAGCAGCGAAGTGATGATTGCGCAGCAAGATACTCCTGATGATGTAAACCTTACGTACTATCAGTTAAACGAAGATAGTTCACAAAAAGTTTATAATTTATTTAAAAAAATTATTTAAACGAAAAAGTCATGAGCACGCGAACTCATGACTTTTTTGCACTATATATATTCCGGGAACACTCTACAACCCTTTTCCTGCTCTATATCATGACCAAAGAAAATAATTGGTTTCTCTTTTTTCACAACTTCTTTTAAACGTTTAATTGAAGATAAAGCTAATTCTGGATCAAATCCTGCGAACGGCACTTCATCTTCAAAATTATCTTTCGTGTATGATGCATCAATCGTTAATAAAACTGAACCAGATTGCTCCGTCTCAATGAATAGCGACTGATGGCCTGGAGAATGACCTGGCGTATACAATAATTGAACACCTGGTACCACTTCATAATCCCCTTCAATAATTTTGTAGTTCAAATGCGGTAATATACATTCTTTCATATATTCTTCTCTATGAAGTGCTGCCTCATATTCCGTTCGCTGCACAATAATCGGTGTATTTGTAAAAGCACCGTTTCCTCCTGCATGATCAAAATGTAAGTGAGAGCTAATAATATATAAAAGGTCGTCTGGCTCATACCCTACACGCTTTAATATAGTCACGATTCTATCTTCTTCAGTCATTTTCGGTAAAATCTGTCCTTCAACAAATGTACCGTTAAAAAGCCCTTCATTATTAACTGCACTTTCTGGCATACCTGTGTCTACTAAAATAGGACCTTCTTCCGTCTCCAAAAGATAACACCACACCGGCAAGTTTAATAGTTTTCCCGGTGTTAACGTACTGTTAACAGACGAATGATCCAACATGCAACGACCTGCTGGGATGAAATAAAGTTTCTTTACTGTCATTATGTATCCACCTTTACATTTAGTTTTGGATAAAGTAATACATTAAAAAATTCTTCTTTTTAGAAATAAACTCCTTCTAGACTATCAGTGCAGCTTGCATAAAAAAGAGGGTATTTTTTTACATAGCAGTATTTCACCAACTATAATATAGAAGTAAAGGATTCTTACTTTAAATGAAACATTAACACCGATTAACGCTGAAAACTAAAAAAAGCACATGCACTACTTGAAAGCGGGCACACCATTGGGAAAATCGTATTAGAGAAATTTTAATCATGATAGTGATAGGTAGTATGTGAAATTATATTAACGATTTTTCGAATATATCTATCATAACGTACAATATATCAACGATTCGACAAGGTATATCGATTTATCGACAAATAACAACAATAAGAAAAGGCTGTTCCAGATGAACAGCCTCTTCTTTATTTACTTGAAATCTCTTTATTATTTTGAACGTCTAACGGAGCTCGCTTTCCTATTCCGAAAGCATAGAAACTAATTGTAACGATAGCTAAGAAAATAATACCTACAACTAATGAAATGCGTGTATCATCGTTAAACCACATTCCGATTAATACCATAATTAAAAAGGCAATTGTTAAATAGTTTGTTACAGGAGCAAATGGCATTTTGAACGGATGATCTTTCATCTCTGCTCCCTTTTCTTTCCTAAAACGAATTTGACTAATTAAAATGACGAACCATGGTACCATACCAGGAAGTACACTCGCACTATATACATATACGAATAAGTTTTTCGGTGCGATATAACTTAAAACAACACCAACCGCTAAACCGATAATTACACCAACTGTACCGAATAAAGGTACACCATTTCCAGAAAGTTTCGTGAAATATTTCGGTGCTTGTCCATTTACACCTAACGTATACAGCATACGTCCAGCACTATAAATACCACTATTACAACCAGACATTGCTGCTGTAATAACAACGAAGTTAATAAGGCCAGCTGCTGCCGTAATACCAACCTTCGCAAAAGTTGCTACGAACGGGCTACCAATTGTACTTAATTGATCCCACGGATACACAGTTACAATAACGAAAATAGCACCGATGTAGAAAATTAAAATACGCCAAATTGTACTTTGAATCGCTCTTGTAAGTGTCTTCTTTGGATCCTTTGCTTCACCAGCAGTAATACCGATTAATTCCACACCTTGATACGCTCCAACTACAAGTGATAATGCAAAGAAGAATCCTGAAAAACCACCTGTAAAGAAACCGCCATTTGACCAAAGATTAGATATGCCAATCGCTTCTCCGCCGTTACCAATTCCGAAGAAAATAAGGCCAAATCCTGCAATAATCATTAATAGAATCGTAACGATTTTAATCATCGCAAACCAAAATTCAAATTCACCAAATGACTTAACAGAAATTAAGTTAGCTGCACCAAGAATAACCATTGCAATTATACCTGGTATCCAAGCTGGTAAATCCGGGAACCAATATTGCATATACGCTCCAACCGCGATAATTTCTGACATCCCAACGATAACCCACTGGAACCAGTTACTCCACGCTGTCATATAACCAGCTAGTGGATGAATATACTTATGACCGAATGTCGCAAATGAGCCTGTACTTGGCTCCATATACAACATTTCTCCCATGGCACGCATGATGAAGAAGATGAAAATACCTGCAATTGCATAAGCAAGCATTACTGACGGACCTGTCCATTTAATTGTGCTGGCTGATCCCATAAACAAACCAACACCAATCGTTCCGCCTAAAGCAATCATTTGAATATGACGTGCTTCTAAACCTCTTTTCAATTCTTTGTTTGCCACTTCACTTCCCCCTCTTAGATGATTCATAGCCGCATTTTAACACAAGATGCTTTCCCCTAATTCCTTTCGGCCCTGAAAATGATGAAGCAAACGTCATTTTACACTAGCTTTAAAGCTATCCTAAAATCGTTTTGTGCTCCTAATAAAATTCTCAAAACCTTTCATCTTCCAATATTCTATAAATCTTAAAATTACTTACCTTATATTAATTCATTAATCTGAAAAATTCAATTATTTTTTCAATAAATTATTATACATAAGTCTGATTAATTTTTAACTAAATTAACAATAAAATACATCTATTCAATATGATTCCGGCATGTATATTATTACAATATAAATAACCGAGGAGATGCTATCTTCCTCGGTTTCATATCTCAAATACTTCAACCTTTATAGTTGATAACGTAATTTCCCACACATTCGATTCATATACCAATAAGAAATTTAATATATTAATAAACTACTAACTTCTTTACCCCAGCCAAATTTTGAGGCAGAAACCTTTCTGCCTCAAAACAACGGGATAAAATATAAAAGAGTCTCATTAAAAAATGAGACTCTTTTACAATTTCATATTTAAATCGATTTCGAAGTTTGCTTACCAAAGATAAATACCCTAGTAAACACTGCCATTATAACTACAATAACTAGAAAATAAAGTGGCATCACCAGTAACGAGCCCGTATGCAATTGACTCATTCCCCAAATTGTCATCGTTACAATTACATAGTATCCTAAGCTAAACAACGCTCCAGCTGTACCAATGACATCTTGAAAATCTACTAACGCTAAACTTAAACAATTAGGTAACGCTACTCCAATTCCTAATAGCAATATAAACATCGCTATTAAAAATACAACCATATATATTACATTCGGATTTGATCCCACAAACGTAATAACAGATAAAAGGATAGCTCCTCCTGTCATTACAAGACAACCGATATATATAATTTTCTCTGGTTTATAAGTAGCAAGTAAACGTTTTGAAATTTTCGCTCCAACAATAGAAGCAGACGCTACAACAATTCCTAGAAAGCCATACATACTAGGCGATAACTGAAAGTATTCAATAAAGATAAACGGCGCTTCTGCATAATAGCTAAATAAAACACCATTTGCTCCTCCAATTAATAGCCCATACGTTACCACTTTTGGATTTGTAATTAACCTCTTCAAGACTGAAAATACATTTATTTTATTCGTTACTGAGCCCGTTTTTGTTTCAGGAAGAGAAACAAACGTATACAGAAAAATACCGATACTCATAACTACTAAACTTAAAAATACTATTTTAAATCCAAACATTTGATCAAGAAAGCCACCAATTAACGGTCCTATCGCTGGTGTAAAAGCAATGACTGCCGAGATTTGAGCAAACATAACATGCCTCTTATGCCCTTCTGCACTTTCACGAAGAATCGTTTGCGTCACAACTGATCCTGCACTTGCTCCAAACGCTTGAATAAAACGACTTACCAATAAAACTTCAATGGAATTTGCAATAAAGCACAAGAAACTCCCAGCGCCGTATACAACAATTCCAAATAACATTGCCCAGCGACGGCCAATTATATCTGATAGCCATCCAATAAAAAATACACCTAAAGCAAATCCAGCAAAATACACACTAAGCGTTAACTGCACCTCATTATTACTTACATGTAACGCCTTTGAAATGTCAGGTAAAGACGGTGTGTAAATCGTTTCACTAATTTGCGGAAATGCGACAAGAATAATCATTAACAAAAGTGATGGTACTGAGACTTTTTTCATTTTTCATACCCTCCTATAACTTTGAAAATCTCAGAAGTAAAAAGACTTTCCTAAGCTACGGAACAGGAGGGGCCATTATAGAAATCCGGTCATAAAACAACAAAGAAAACACCTCAATTACGTATGTTAATACTTATAGGAGGGTAATATTAACATTGATTTTTAAATATACTTTTT
>NZ_JBNLYC010000129.1:0-12139 GCF_050172015.1 Bacillus sp. GMa5/1
TTCTGTATAAGCACCAATGGAAGTCAACATGGCCATTGCTAATTCTGCGTATGAATGTAATCCACTATAAGACATCATTTCCTTCCAAGAAACGGATTTCCCATTATGAATGATTTCTTCAGCGCTAGGATAGATGTGCTCATATGGTCTTTTTCTCACAGACTTTTCCCATCCTAAAGGCATTTGGACAAAAGGGTGTAGCAATATAGCTGCAGATTTAAAGGTGCTTGGTAGTTGTTCTAAAATTGGTGATTTGTCATCTAGCCAAATGTAATCCAACAAAATATAACCTCCTCTTAGACTTTGAAATGTACGGATTCCCGCATTATGTTTTTTTGTATTGATTGTATCAAATATAAAGCGCTGCATGAAATATATCTCAACATAAAAGTAAGAATAAATAAAATGAAGTTTTCATAAATAGTAAAAGGGTGCTTATGTCATCAGTATAGCTAAGAAATGTTGTTACATATGAGAAGAGCGTGTTAATAAAATATGAGGTGGTTAAATGGGAAATGAGCAAGTGAAGTCTGTAAAGAAAGAAAAAAAGTTATGTCTTTGTATGATCGTCAAAAATGAGTCTAGAATTATGGAAAGATGTTTAAATGCAACAAAATCAATTGTAGACTTTGTTTCTATTTGTGATACTGGATCGACGGATAATACGCCTGAAATTATTGAAAATTGGTGTAAGGAAAATGAGATACCTGGGACGGTTCATCATGAGCCGTTTAAAAACTTTGGTTATAACAGAAGCTTAGCTGTTTCGTTAGCGCAAAAAACATACCCAGAAGCAGATTATTTATTAATATTAGATGCGGATATGATTTTAGAGGTTGATCCGAATTTCGATAAAACGAGCTTAACGGAAGATCATTATCTTACATTACAATATGATGTTCATATTAAATATTGGCTTACACGTCTTTTGAAAGCTTCTTTACCATGGAAATCTGTCGGTGTTACTCATGAGTATTGGGATATAGATCGTTCAAAAGTTGGAGCGAATTACAATACGAGGGTAGCTCGGTTAGAGACTCTTGTCGTGAATGATCCCGGAGATGGCGGGAGCAAAGCTGATAAATTTGAAAGAGATGAGAGGTTGTTGTTACAAGGAATAAACGACCCAGAAACAACGCCAGATTTGCATATAAGATATTTATTTTATTTAGCTCAGACTTATTTTCATTTAAGTCAATTTGAGAATTCAATTAAATGGTATAAAAAACGAGTGGAAGCAGGAGGATGGGTTGAAGAGGTATTCTATTCGTTATTGCGAATAGGATTTTGTTATGAGCAGTTAGCAAATCGTTCAGCAAATAAACAAAATGAAGTGACAGATGCTGATGAAAAAGAAACTGTTAAAGGGCAAGAAGAGCAATATTTAGCATTAGCTGTTTTTTATTTTCAAAAAGCTTGGGAATATAGACCAACCCGGGCTGAACCATTATACCAACTTGCAAGGTTGTATCGATTACGATCTCAAAACAATATTGCTTTGATGTATGCTCTGCAAGGGAAGGAAATTCCTTTTCCAAAGGATGATCTACTATTTGTAGATTATCATGTGTATGATTACTTATTTGACTATGAAATTTCTATTAGTGCTTTCTATATACCTCATAAAAAACATTTAGGGGCGGTGTCGCAAAAGTATTTGGAATCGATAAAAGAAAAGATTCCATTTCATATAGCAAATATAGTAGAGAATAATGCGAAATTTTATTAAATACATTTTCGATTAAAGGAGTAGTGGAGTAATCATGGAATTAATGCGATGGGCGATTGAACTAGGAGAATCGGTGCATGGAAATACGTATGAAGAATTGATGCCACTACTAGACTATTATTATGATCGTGATCATTTAAAAGCGTATTGTATCGCAAATCTTCTTTTAAATATGGATGTATTAGATGAGGACCGGGAAAGAATCGAATTAAGAAGATGCATTGCTGCTTATTATGCTGGATTATATAAAGTAGCAAGAAAACATGCAAATGAGTTGGTACTTAAACATCCAGATGTAGATTTATATAAAAATAATTTAAGATTAATGGAAGTTTATTTGAATAAAGAATATGATTATTGTCTTTTTATATGCCCAAAGACATACGGTAGTTTCATAGATGTTGCGCGAGCTTTAAAGTGGCGGTTGGAGCAGGAGGGAAATACAGTAATTATATCAGAAACAATACTGGAAAATGCAAAGAATACAGTTGTTTTTGGAGCACATACATACGCATATAACCCGAATCTTCTTCCGAAAGATGCAATTATTTATAATTTAGAACAGCTATACGAAGGAAGTCCATATGCGCATCCCCTTTATTTAATATTATTAAAAGATAGAGTGATTTGGGATTATAGTAAACAAAATATAGAATGGCTTCAACAAAAAGGGGTAGGAAAAGAAATAAAACATGTAGAAATGAACTATGCTCCAACTTTGGAAATAAAAAAAGATGCGTTTGAAGATGAGATTATTGAAGATATTGATATTCTGTTTATAGGTGCTCTTAATCCGAGGCGACAAGCTATTTTTGATCATCTAAAAGCGATTGCCCCGAATTTAAATATAGTTTTTAAAAATAATGCGTGGGGAATTGTTAGAAATGAATTGATTGCTAGAGCTAAAATTATATTAAATATTCATTTTTACTTATCAGGAATTCTTGAAACACCTCGCGTGTCTTATGCAGTTGCGAATAAGAAATTTATTATTTCCGAAAATAGTAATCCAGAAGATGAGGTAGAGTGGCCAGGAATTGTATTTACTCCGTACGAAAAAATAATTGAAAACGTAATGAAATATATAGAATTACCAGAAGAACGGAAAAGATTAGCGGAAAAGGCATATAATCATTTTGAAGCAAATGAAAGTTTAGGTACATTGAGCATGAGAGATGAAACAAAGTAATTGTACGAAACTCATACGAAAGTATGAGTTCTTTTTTGTTTATCATACTATTTTATGAAACAAGTTAACTCTTTATATTGTATTTCGTATAGAAATTTCTGATAATATATAAGTAGAACTTGAAAACAAAGGGGAGAAATAATCATGAAACTAGTCGTTATTAACGGTACACCAAGAAAATTTGGTAGAACTCGCGTGGTGGCAAAATATATTGCGGATCAATTTGAAGGGGAATTATATGATTTAGCAATTGAGGAGTTACCTTTATACAATGGAGAAGAGTCGCAACGTGATTTAGAGGCAGTAAAAAAATTAAAAACGTTAGTGAAAGCTGCGGATGGGGTTGTATTATGTACACCAGAATATCATAATGCGATGAGCGGTGCGCTGAAAAACTCTTTAGATTACTTAAGTAGTAGTGAATTTATTCATAAACCAGTTGCATTGTTAGCGGTTGCTGGTGGCGGTAAAGGTGGAATAAATGCATTAAACAGCATGCGAACGGTCGCTAGAGGTGTTTATGCAAATGCAATTCCAAAACAAGTTGTGCTTGATGGATTACATGTGCAAGATGGTGAACTTGGGGAAGATGCAAAACCATTAATTCATGATGTAGTTAAAGAATTAAAAGCATATATGAGCGTATATAAAGAGGTGAAAAAACAACTAGGAGTGGAGTGATATGTCCTCACTTTATCATGATTCTCGTTTGTATTACATTCTAGGAGCCAATAGTCTATCTGCTATTGGTTCCGGAATTGTTATGATAACGATTCCTTGGCTGTTAATTAAAGAGAGTGGAGGAGAGACAACATTTGGTTATGTTTCTATCATTGCAACCCTCATTATGTTTTTATTAACACCATTCATTGGGCAAAGTATTGATCGTTTTTCAAGAAAATCTTTATTGCTATGTAACGAAGGAATCGGAATAGCCGTAATCGGAATAATGGTTATATGGGGATTTGCTGGGCAACCTTATCATTCTATTCACTATATTCTTATTTATATAGCCGGATCATTCTACTATTTATTATTTTATCCTACAATATTTGCGTTCAACCAAGAGATATTTCAAGCAGAACATTATAAAAGTTTAAGTGGAACGATGGAAATACAAGGACAGTTAACACAAGTTATTTCTGGAGCGGCCGCGAGCTTCTTAATTGAAATTGTATCTTTGAAGTGGATTTTGTTAGTAGACATGTTAACTTTTGCTGGAGCATTTTTTCTTTTCTTATGTATACCGTACGTAAAGAAAAAAGAAGTGAAAAGAAAAATAACATTTAAGAAGCAATTGTTTGAAGGAATTCACTTTATGAAAAAACGTCCTAAGCTCTTTTGGTTCTTACTGGCCACTTATATGCCGTTTATAGGTGTTATGATGGCAAATTATTTAATACCAGTTTATATTTCGGATATACTTAAAGCCAATGCCTCTGTATACGCAATAGAGGGGATGATGTACGGTGTCGGAGCGGTTGTTGCAGGAATCTGTATTCCACTCATAATGAAATATGTAAAAACAGAAGTTTCAATCGTTATGACGATGTTCATTTATGTAATTTCAATTACCGCAATGATTATTGAACCTTCCGTAATTTTCTTATATGGACTTGCAATTTTTCAAGCAGTTGGAAATGCGGGTACAAGAGTGGCGAGAAATGTATTGATGATGGAGGAAATTCCAAACGAAGTAATGGGACGTGTAGACAGCTTATTTCGCCTAATTGGTACTGGAATACGAATTGTATTATTAATGCTGTTTACAGCGGGTGTATCTAAAGCCGGAGTAATGCTTCCGTTTTACGTATTAAGCTGCATATTGATCTTCTCATTAGGAATCGCTATTTATTATGTACTATCACAACGTAAAGTAGCGGCGAATGTTTCTAATAAATCAATCATTTAAAAAAACACTTCTGCCTCCCTTTCTTTTTCTATATAATAAAAAGAAAGGGAGTGCAAACTTATTTATGAACAAATGGATCTTTCTTATCATTTTATTATTACCGCCACTATACATCATTTATATGACGTTTCGAATGAACAAAGTTGCTCGTGAAAAGTTGAGCTATCACTCTCCGTACGTTCTTATACTGGGTGCAAAGTTATTTGGAGATAGACCGTCTTTATCTCTTCAAAATCGTTTGGATGTAGCGTTGGAATATTTATTTTCCCATCCTGAAGCGAAAGTAATTGTTTCAGGTGGTCAAGGAGAAGATGAAGATATACCGGAAGCTCACAGCATGAGAAACTATTTAATGGTACACGGTATAGATGAGAGTCGTATTTTAATAGAAGATCAATCTACAAATACGTATGAAAACTTAAAGTTTAGTATGGATTTATATAATGTGAAACATGCGGTAGTTGTAAGTAATACGTATCATTTATATCGAACGAAAATAATTGCAAAGCGTTTAGGCATGAAGATGGAGGCACTAGCTGCTGAAACACCAATTCGTTCTAAGAGAAAAATGTATGTTCGCGAATATGCTGCTATTATGAAAACAATATTGTTCGACCGTTAGAGCTCAAATGTGAGCTCTTTTTTAATTTAAAAGCGTATCATTTGAAATGAATGCCATATTCCATCAAAATAAAGGAAACAACAGTAAAGGAGTTGTATTTGTGATTCAATTTAATCATGTGTCAAAATCGTATGAAGATGGCACGAAAGCAGTGGATTCATTGCATTTAGAAATTAAAAAGGGAGAATTTTTTGTTCTCATCGGTCCGAGTGGTTGCGGGAAAACAACGACAATGAAGATGATTAATCGTTTAATCGAAACGACTGAAGGATCGATTTTAATCGATGGAAAAGATATTCAACAATATAATATAAACGAATTACGTTGGGATATAGGATACGTGTTGCAACAGATTGCTTTGTTTCCTCATATGACAATTGCTGAAAATATTGCAGTTGTTCCTGAAATGAGGCAATGGAGCAAAAAAGAAATTAAAGCACGCGTCGATGACTTGTTACATATGGTTGGATTAGATCCGGATATTTATCGAAATCGTATGCCTGATGAATTGTCAGGAGGACAAAAACAACGTGTCGGTGTCGTGCGAGCATTAGCTGCAAACCCGAAAATCGTTCTTATGGATGAACCATTTAGTGCGTTAGATCCATTAAGTAGGGAACAGCTTCAGAAGGATATTGTACAGTTGCAAAAAAAGATTCAAAAAACAATCGTATTCGTAACACATGATATGCAAGAAGCATTATCACTTGGAGATCGCATTTGTATTATGAAAGAAGGAAAAGTTGTTCAACTAGATACACCAGAAGGAATTATACATAATCCGAAAAATGAATTTGTAGAGGAATTCATTGGAAATCGTGGGCGAACTTGGTATCAGGGGAAAAGTATAGCAGATGTATTGCCACTTGATCAAAGTGTGCAATTAGAAGGGCAGGCGCTATCATTACATTCTTCTTTACAAGAAGCGTTAGTTCGTGTGCGTGATGAGGAGGTCGTTCCAGTTGAAAAAAACGGTCAATATATTGGAGCGTTAACAAGTCGTCACATTGTCAATTACATTGTTGAACAAATGAAGGAAAGAGGCTAAACAGTGACTAATTTTATACAAACGTTCCAAGAACGAAAAATAGAATTACTAACTGCATTAAGTGAGCATTTACAAATATCGCTTATTTCATTATTTTTTGCAGTAATTATAGCGGTGCCACTTGGCATCTTATTAACAAGAAAAGAACGAATGGCTGAATTTATAATAGGAACTTCTGCAGTAATGCAGACAGTGCCATCACTTGCATTACTCGGACTATTAATTCCATTAGTAGGAATCGGAAAACTTCCAGCGATTATCGCATTAGTTGTGTATGCACTATTACCTATTTTACGAAATACATATACAGGAATAAGGGAATTAGATGAATCTTTAATAGAAGCCGCGAAAGCTATGGGGATGAATAGTTGGAGAAGATTGTGGAAGGTAGAACTTCCTCTTGCATTGCCTATCATTATGGCTGGTATTCGTACAGCGATGGTATTAATTGTTGGAACGGCTACATTAGCAGCTCTCATTGGTGCAGGTGGGCTCGGTAAGCTTATACTATTAGGTATAGATCGAAATGATCATGCGCTTATCATTTTAGGGGCCGTACCAGCCGCGTTACTCGCTTTATTCTTTGATATAGTACTTCGCATACTTGAACGACCGAAACGCTCTTCTAAGCGTGTTATATTGACGATATGTATTGTTTGTATAATGATTGCTTCTCCATTTCTTTGGAGTACAGAAAAGAAAGATATTGTTATTGCGGGCAAACTTGGATCAGAACCTGAAATTTTAATTCAAATGTATAAGCAGCTTATTGAACAAGATACAGATTTACACGTACAATTAAAACCAGGTCTTGGGAAAACAGCATTTGTATTTGAAGCGTTGAAATCAGGAGAAGTAGATATATACCCAGAATTTTCAGGAACAGCTTTATCTACTTTCGTGAAAGAAGAACCAAAGAGTACAAATCGTGATGAAGTATATGAGCAGGCTCGCATTGGAATGGAAAAGAAATATAATATGATTATGTTGAAGCCAATGGAGTATAACAATACATATGCACTAGCTATGCCGAAAAAAATAGCAGATCAAAAGAATATAAATACAATTTCTGATTTAGGGAATGTTGCGCAGGAAGCCAAAGTAGGATTTACATTGGAATTTGCTGATCGTGAAGATGGTTATAAAGGAATGCAAAAATTATATAACTATAAGTTCTCGAATGTTAAAACGATGGAGCCGAAGCTGCGTTATAGCGCAATTGAATCTGGAGATGTTAACGTAATTGATGCATATTCAACAGATAGTGAATTGGAGCAATACGGACTGAAAGTGCTAAAAGATGATAAAGGGTTATTCCCACCTTATCAAGGAGCACCATTATTAAGAAAAGAAACGTTACAGAAATATCCTGAACTTGAAAAGGTATTAAATAAATTATCTGGAAAGATTACAGATGAAGAAATGCGAAAAATGAATTATGAAATTAACGTAAATGGTAAAAGTAGTGAAGAAGTCGCAAAACAATTTTTACAAAAAGAGAAGTTACTTCGTTAAATTTACAAGAAATATACAAATTTATATGTTTGAAATGGCCGTTCATTACAAAATGAGCGGTTTTTTTGTGCATACTTATACATTTTTTCAAAAAAGTATTCCATTTTTGCTCATTTTCTTTTAGAATAAGTAATGTTTTCCTGAAAAAATATAAGAGAAACGTCTATTAGAGAAAAAGGTGACTTTAATAGTTGAACGAACATAACACCTAGAATGACAGATGGGGTGGTACAAATAGAAAAGAAGTTAGGATTTTTTCCATTAATCGCATTAGTAGTTGGAACAATGGTTGGTGGCGGTGTTTTTAGTTTACCGCATGATTTAGCAGTAGGAGCAAACAGTGGTGCAATAATAATTGGCTGGTGTATTACAGCGATGGGAATGATTCCACTTGCGCTCGTATATCAAACGTTAGCAAGACAAAAACCGGAACTTGAAGGTGGAATTTATAGTTATGCACGTGCTGGTTTCGGTGAATATATTGGATTTAATAGTGCTTGGGGATATTGGCTAGCAGGAATCTTAGGTAATGTCGCAACAATTATGTTACTGTTTAGTACATTAGGTTATTTCTTTCCAATTTTCAAAGGAGGAAATAATGTTGCGTCTATCGTTGGGGCATCACTTTTATTATGGACACTTCATTTTTTAATTTTATTTGGAATTCGTGAAGCTTCTATTATGAATGTGATCGCAACAATAGGGAAGTTAGTTCCAATCGTTTTATTTATTGTTGTAATGGTAACAGCCTTTCGCTGGGACACATTTACACATGATTTTTGGGGAGAAGGAACGATCTCACTTTCCGCTATACTTGGTCAAGTGAAAAATACAATGCTTGTAACACTTTGGGTTTTCATTGGAGTTGAAGGAGCAGTTGTATTATCTGGAAGAGCGAAGAATAGTCGAGATGTTGGAAAGGCAACAGTATTGGGACTTATTTTAGTAATGTCCATTTATATTTTAATTTCTGTCCTGTCAATGGGAGCTATGACAAGAGGCGAACTTTCTGTGTTAGAAACCCCTTCAATGGGGCATGTATTAGAGCACGTTGTTGGTCCATGGGGTGCAGTTGCGATTAACATCGGATTAGTTGCTTCACTTGTCGGTACATTAATTGGTTGGTTTTTACTTGTTTCTGAAATTTCTCATGTGGCAGGAAAAGATGGCGTATTTCCGAAAGTCTTTACGAAAACAAATAAAAAGCAAACACCGCACATGGCATTATGGATTTCAAATGGTGTTGCCCAAACTATATTTATCATCGTTTTGTTTTCGGAATCAACATATCAAATTATGTATTTCATTGCCTCAACATCAATTTTATTACCATATTTATTATCAGCGTTATTCCAATTTAAATTAGTCATTACAAACGAGCTAAAAGACGCTAAATTAAAAAACGGAGCGTTAGCTTTAATTGCTTCTATTTACTCTGTATGGCTTCTTTATGCAGCTGGTTTAAAGAATTTACTACTCGTTTCAATTGTGTATGGAATTGGAATTATTGTTTACACATTTGCAAGAAAAGAACAAGGGAACCGTTGCTTTGTAGGTGCAGAGAAGTATGTGATGTGGGCAATTATTGTTGCGGCTATCACATCCATATATATGTTATTAACTGGAAATATAAAAATGTAAAAAGTCCTTTTCATTTAAAGGGCTTTTTTCTTTGTTTAGAGAATATTTACTACATAAGATATTCAGGAGGGATGAGAATGGAAGAAAAAGAACAGTTGTCTAGAATAATTGATTTAGCTAGTGAGTTAAGGAAAGTATTAGTGCAAGAATCTTTTTTTAATCATCATCCTGAACTAAGAGGAGTCATTGAAAATTTAGCAAGTTCTGTTGAAAATTTGGCGGAATTACAAATAAGTAAAGATGAAAACGCTGAAGATCGATTACGTTACGTACTTGCGAAAATGAAAATTGCTCATAATGCAATTTTACAGGAGAAAAAAGCATTTCCTTCTCATTAATATAAGTTTTTATTTTGAACCTGGCGGATAACGTCAGGTTTTTTATTTCTAGTTTTTCGTTTCTTTCATACACTAAGAATAGTATGAAAAAAGAAGGTGACTAAGGTGAAATTACATAAAGCTCTTCAGCCAAGTTTTATAAAACGAATGTACTATATGAGATTTTTAGGGAAATTTACAAAAGCTGAGAAAGAGAAGAGTGGAGAGAATTTCTTTGTACAATGCTTATCGCCAATACCATTCACTTTACAGGAACAATTTACAAATGAACCATATGTATTTGAAGGGTTATGTAGTAATAAAAAGAATGAAAAAATCTTTTCGGAATTAAAGAAGAGGAAATTAGAAAAGCAACTAGTAATGTTTCGTCTTTATTATGAAAGAGGAAATGTATACGTGGAGTTAATATGTACAGAAGAACCGAAAGAAATAGCAAGCAGCTATAAAATGATTCCGGCACCTAAAGTTACAAATAATAAAAAAAGAGAATCTTTAGAACGAAAACTTAGCAACGGTTATTTATCATTTCTTATGCCAAAATTTCCGAAAGACTTTGAGCCTCCCGAATTATTGTGGCACGATGGAAGACTTTACGGAAACATATCCCTAAAGTCATCAATTAGCTCAATTGCCTATTTTGAACAGAAACGTGAATGTAAATATATAAACTGCAGTGACTGGACGAAGTATGTAGAAATAGCGGTAGAAGATCAATTATATTTTGTAAGTGATTATGTGTATGAGCAATTAAAAAAACGAATGCATGAAGAAGGTAAGCTAGTTGAAGTAGAGGATATAAAAGTACAAAAAGATGAATGGGAATGGGATGAGCGTGAATCGTCTTTTTTACAGTATGTACAAAGTATGGTGCATAATAAAGGGTTATATTTGGATGAAACGGATATTTATAATTTCCATATAAGTGTAAAAACAAATATGTTAACGATTCTTGGTGGTATACCGGGCGTTGGGAAATCACGGTTTGTGCAAACTTATGCAGAAGCATTAGGGTTACAGTATGGGGAAGAGTTGGTTTGGATTCCGATTTCGCCATCGTATCAAGAACCACATGATTTACTTGGTTACCTTCATCCAAATGGTACTTTTATTGAAAGTGAAACGAAGTTAGTTAGGACGTTAATGAAGGCGAAAGAAAATCCAAATCAACTGTATATAATCGTTTTTGATGAAATGAACATGTCTCATATTGAGCATTGGTTTACTCCGTTTCTATCTGTTCTTGAACTTGAAACAAAAAATCGTATTTTAAACTTGTATGAGGGTGTACAGGACATAGAGAATTCAATTCCATCAACAATTGAAATTGGAGAAAATATTATATTTGTAGGTACTGTGAATTTTGATGAAACAACAAAAGAGCTCTCTGATCGATTATTAGATCGAACGAACCTAATAACGTTACAGAAAATTCCGTTTTGTGAGATGGACATGGAACAGGGGAAAGTCGTATTACATCCACCTTTGAAAGTAACAGCGGGAGAATTTCGGATAAATTGGATGAGAAATAAAGCGATGATTGAAGTGTTTTCTGAAGAAGAATTAGAGCTATTAGATAAGTTGCATGTCGTATTGTCATCACATGACGCGTCTAAGGGAATTTCTTTCCGATGTGCAAATGCAATTGCGACTTATTTGCAAAACATACCGTTCCAAAATAATCATACCTATATGATCAGTAGAGAAGAGGGGTTTGATTTACAAATAAAGCAGCGTGTATTGACGAAAATCAGAGGGACCGAAATGATGGTTGGGCCTTTACTTTCTGAAGAAGCAAAAAGGGGGGCGACCTTAGTACCTCTTTTGCAATCTGCACTTGCAAACAGAGTATCTACATTTGAACACTCTTTAGCATATATACGAGAAAAACGTAGAGAACTGGAGCTGTATGGATATGCAAAATGAAGGGCGTTACGAAACAAAAATCGTTGATACGAATGAAACGCTCCCTTTTGTATTAAAGTTAATCATTGGAAATGAGGGGAAAGGAGATTATATTTTATTAAATCGTCTTTGTACATCTACTACAGCATTAGTTCAATGTATTTATAAAGTACAAGAATTAAAACCAATAAGATTGCAGTACAATTATGAAATTCCAATGAATATTACTTTTATATGGAATAA
>NZ_JBNLYC010000130.1:0-11950 GCF_050172015.1 Bacillus sp. GMa5/1
ATTATCTCTTAAAAAAAGCATATTAATATTCTCTAACTGCTCAATTGGGTGAATACTTTCAATTGAATTAGACGTTAAATCAACGTACTTCAAACCTCTCAACTTCGAGATGGCTGATATGTCTTTTACATTAGACTCTCGTAACGTCAACTTCTCTAAGTTTGTCATATACTCTAAACCAGTTATTTTATTTATTCCTTTACCTGAATAAATGGATAACGTTTTAATTTGTAATAAATCTTTCTTTGTGATTGGCGCATCTACATTATCTCTATTTAAGTTATATTTATTAATATATTTTTGTAATTGCTTATCTAATATTACATTTCCGTTTTCATCTTGTTGCTCCTCTTTATTTTCCTTTTGTTTTTCTGGAACATTGTTCTCTAAATTCAATGTATTTACTTCAAACTGTACTTGGTACTTATTATCATAGGCCATTGTTGGAATATAAATATGCATTCGCATATTATATCTTTTTCCTAATTCCCCTACTTCAAACTGAATCACTTTCGTTCCATTTTTCTTTTTATCTTCTGATATTACTTTCACATCATGAAACACACCTGGAGTATGAATATCCTCTGTTTTCAAGTATTGAAAGAAATCACTATCACTTAATGTTGCTGTTACAATTTTCTTTCCATTCTCAATTGTTAATTTCGGATCCTTTATATAAACAGCTGCCATAGACTCTTCATTCGTTTTATCTTTATACGCTTTAATAACAGCGTCATATGTACCATCTTCTAAACCTTGTCCAGTTTTATTCGCCTCAATTGCTACTGCCGCTAAAGCAGGTGTTGAATAAACAGCAAACGGAAGTGATAACGCTGCCGCTATAATCATTGCATTTATACGTTTTCTTTTATTTTGTTTCAACTTTACATCTCCTCCGAAATATATAATTCGAAATGTAATCATTTCTCGAATAAATGATAATGATTTTCATTATCATTGTCAACTAGGAAAATAAAAAGTTTACAAAAAAAGAACCTCTTTAAAAGAGGTTATGCCATTTTCTCACCTGATTCTTCTCTAAAAAAGCTTTTCATCGCATGAAATACGTCTGCTTTTTGCTTTAAAATATAGTATCTAAAGTTTTCATCTTTAATATTTTTATAGGCTGACATGAGTGTACTATGGCGGTTGTACTGGTTCACTTCCCCATACCCAAACATATTACACTTCTTCATTAGCTCTTCAACAAGTTTTACACATCTAGCATTATCTGATGTTAAATTATCACCATCTGAAAAATGGAATGGATAAATATTATAGCGGTCTGGTGAATATTTATTATCGATAAGTTCTAATGCTTTTTTATATACGGAAGAACATATCGTTCCGCCACTTTCTCCTTTTGAGAAAAATTCTTCTTCTGTAACGACTTTCGCTTCTGTATGATGAGCAATAAATTCAATATCAACTGTTTCATACTTTGTGCGTAAAAATCTTGTCATCCAGAAAAAGAAGCTACGTGCCATATATTTCTCCCATATTCCCATCGATCCACTCGTATCCATCATCGCTAATACCACAGCTTTTGAATCTGGCTTTAATACTTCATTCCAAGTGCGGAACTTTAAGTCTTCTTGGTGAATTGGATGAAAAGATGCTTTACCACTCATTGCATTTCGTTTATATGCGGATATCATTGTTCTTTTCTTATCGATATTTCCCCATAATCCTGTTTTTCTAATATCATTAAATTCAACATGTTCAATCCGGTTTTCATCCATTTCTTTTCTCTTTAAATTAGGCAGTTCTAACTCTCTGAAAAACGCTTGCTCTAATTCTAAAATAGAGACTTCAGCTTCATAGTAATCTTCCCCAGCTGCATCTCCTGCTCCTTGCCCTTTTCCTGGCCCTTTTTGTTTTTGACCACCTGATCCATCTCTCGCAACGACATCACCAACTTTGCTGTCACCGTTTCCTTGCCCAACATGTTTATTTTTATCATAATTGTATCTAATCTTATATTCATCTAGAGAACGAATTGGTATTTTTACAACATCCTTGCCATTAGACATAACTATACTTTCTTCTGTTACAAGATCGGGTAAATTATTTTTAATTGCCTCTTGTACTTTTTCTTGATGGCGCTGTTGGTCGTCATATCCTTTGCGATGGAGGGACCAGTTTTCCTGTGAAATCGTATAATTTGGTTGATTTTCTTCGCCCATTCCTTTCCCTCCTTACTGTAATTGTCTTCCTGTATGAACAGCAATCTATAAATTTTGTTCTGTAATGTGCAAGCTAGAATGTTTGAAAGGTAACTGCCCACAGAAAATCATCCCATAAACATTTATAACGTTTTTCATACAATACCCCGAGCATCCTAAACAAAATTTTGCCACTCACATAATAGAAAGAAATATTCAGCCACTGATAAGAAAGAAACACAATGCATTGTTGCACACATTTTTACTTTGCAACATATTGTATTGTGTTGGCTTTTTTCGTATGAATGGTTGGTTACTCTATCATATGCATATTGTAAAAATAATTGACAATAAATTCATAAAATTGCATCTTAATTTATTATATTTGGACAAGGTATGACACTTTATACACATATGAACGGATAATAAAACGCTGTCCCGCAAAATACAAGAGACAGCGTTTTGTTATCAAACTATCTGTTTAACAAGCTACCTACATAGCGTAGTAATTCATTTGCTGAAGAAGAATTATAGCCATGCTCATCAATTAAACGCGCAACAACATCATTGATTTTCTTAAGCTGATTTTCGTCCGGCGTTTTCGTTGATGTTGTAATTTTCACTATATCTTTTAAATCAGCAAATAGTTTTTTCTGAATCGCTTCACGAAGACGTTCATGTGAATTATAATCAAAGCGTTTTCCTTTACGGGCATAAGCAGAAATGCGAATTAAAATCTCTTCACGGAACGCTTTCTTAGCATTTTCTGAAATTCCAATTTGCTCTTCAATTGAGCGCATTAATTTTTCATCTGGACTCATTTCTTCTCCTGTTAACGGATCACGTAATTTCGATTTATTGCAGTACGCCTCGACGTTATCTAAGTAATTATCCATAAGCGTCTTAGCTGATTCTTCATATGAATAAACAAACGCTTTTTGTACTTCTTTCTTCGCGATTTCATCGTATTCTTTTCTCGCTAATGAGATGAAATTCATGTAACGTTCACGGTCTTCATTACTAATGGATGGATGCTGATCTAGCCCATCTTTTAAAGATCTAAGTACATCTAACGCGTTAATAGATGGTACCTCTTTTCGAATGATTGTAGACGAAATTCGGTTAATGACATAACGAGGATCAATACCCTTCATACCTTCATCTTGATATTCGCGTTGTAATTCTTCTACATCAATCGCATTATAACCTTCTACCGTTTCTCCATCATATAAACGCATCTTTTTAATTAAATCAATATCCGGACGCTTCGGATCTTTTAAACGAGTTAAAATAGTGAACATTGCTGCAACGCGAAGTGTGTGTGGTGCAATGTGAACATTCGATACATCACTTTCACGAATCATTTTTTCATAAATATGTTCTTCTTCACTTACCCGTAAATTATAAGGAACTGGCATTACAATAATTCTTGAGTGCAATGCTTCATTTTTCTTATTTGCTATAAATGAGCGATACTCTGTTTCATTCGTATGCGCTACAATTAATTCATCTGCTGAAATAAGCGCAAATCTTCCCGCTTTGAAATTCCCTTCTTGCGTAAGCGATAATAAGTGCCATAAAAACTTCTCATCGCATTTTAACATCTCTTGGAACTCCATCATTCCTCGGTTTGCCTTATTTAATTCTCCATCAAATCGATACGCACGCGGATCTGATTCTGAACCATATTCTGCAATCGTAGAAAAGTCCAGACTACCTGTTAAATCTGCAATATCCTGTGATTTTGGATCAGACGGGCTAAATGTACCAATCCCTGTACGGCGATCTTCAGAGAAGAAAATACGCTCTACAACTACATCCTCAATTCTTGATCCGTATTCTTGCTCTAAACGCATGACATTTAGTGGTGATAAATTCCCTTCAATTCTAACCCCATACTCATCAAAGAAATCATCTCGTAAATGATGTGGAATTAAATGCAGTGGATCCTCGTGCATTGGACATCCTTTAATTGCAAAAATTGCTCCGCGATCTGTTCTTGAATATGTTTCTAATCCTCGTTTCAACATTGTAACTAACGTTGATTTCCCTCCACTAACAGGACCCATTAATAATAAAATTCTTTTTCTAACATCTAATCGTTTTGCAGATGGATGAAAATATTCCTCTACAAGACGTTCTAGAGCATCCTCTAATCCAAAGAGCTGATTACTAAAGAAGTTATACTTTCTTCTACCATCAACTTCTTCAATTCCAGCATCTTTTATCATATTGTAAATGCGAGAGTGTGCTGTTTGAGCCACCCATGGTCTTTCTTTCACAAGCTCCAAATACTCCGCAAACGTACCTTCCCATTGTAAACGCTCTTCTGCTGCTCGATGCTGTTCAATCTTTTTTAGAATATCCATTATAGCTCCTCCCCCATCTCCTTGTTCAATCGGATTATTATAAAAGGTATGCTAGGATGTCCTTAAACATTCTTTAAATCAAAACGAAATATATAATAGCACACTAAAATTCTCTCCAAAATTCAAAGAAAATTCTGTATAATATAGGTATTAACGTTTTTACACTGCTATTCATTATAAATAAATTCTTTTCTTCTAAGAACCTTACATACATTTTGGGTAATAAATAAAACTCATGAACCGAAAAAAGTAAGGAGGATATTAGTATGAAATTATTATTAATTTTAGGTGTATCACTCACATTTCTTACAGCTATTTTTACATCCGGTTACAATGACAAACCAGGTACACATAAAAAATGATGTGCTTTTAGCACATCATTTTTTTTATTTATAATACATATTTTCCATATCATATTTGGATAGTGGTCGGCTATAATAATAACCTTGTACAAGCTTCACATTCTTTTCTTTCAAAAACTGTATTTGCTCCTTTTTTTCTACTCCTTCTGCAATTACATTTAATTCTAAAGTATGAGCTAAATGAATAATTGCAGCTGTAATATTCGTATCACGTTCATCTATATGTATACCTTCCATAAAAGAACGATCAATTTTTAAAGTATCAATTGGATATGTTTTTAAATAACTTAAAGATGAATAGCCTGTTCCAAAATCATCTAAATGAATCTTTAAATTTTGCTCTTTTAATTGTAGTAACACTCTCTTCGATATATCTTTATGTATAAGAGCTCCTTCTGTAACCTCTATCGCTAATAAATGAGTTGGTACATTGTACTTATTTAAAGCCCGTGTAATCATCTCTATTAATGTAATAGAACGAAAGTGTCTAGCTGAAATATTAACTGCAATTGGGACCACATCATACCCTTTATTTAACCATTCGCGCAATTGCTGACACACTTGATTTACTACCCATTCATCCAGCTTAATAATAAATCCTGTTCTTTCTGCCAACGGAATAAATTGGTTTGGAGAAACAAATCCTAATTCCTTATTCTCCCACCTTATTAAAGCTTCCATACTAGCTATCTTTTTCGTTTCAATATTAATTTGTGGCTGATAATATAAGAAAAATTCATTTTTTTCTATAGCACGATGTAATTGATTTTCTATTATAAACCTTTGTTCACGCTCACAGTCTAATCCACTACAATAAAAATGATAATGTCCTTTTCCTTTTTCTTTTGCTTTTTCTAAAGCAGCATCGACTCTCTGAAATAGTATTTTTTCATCTTCTCCATCTGCTGGAGCCATTACAATTCCAATTGACGCGCTTAAATATACATCTTCTTCTTCGATTACAAAATATTCACTAATGTTTTTTAATATGCTTTTTGCAACTTCCTCTACATATTCTTTCGTTATATTTTCTATCAACATAACAAATTGATCATCGTGTTCTCTAAATAAGTGCATATCTTCTATTTTTAGATTACTTAAACATTCTGTAACTTTTTTTAATACTTTATCTCCCTCTTTATGACCAAATGTATCATTAATACGATGAAACTCATCTAAATCTATAAATACAAGTGCAAAATTTACACTCTCATTTAAAAAAGTATTTAACTTATTTGTACATGAAATTCTATTCATTAATCCCGTTAACTGGTCATAGTAAGCTAAATATTCTGTTCGCATTTCGTTTAATACTTGCCTTGTAACATCTCTCGTAACAATATAAATCCCAACAATTTCACCGTTCACAATAATCGGGATAGTTCTCAAAGAAATATATAGCTCGTACCCTTCTTTATGAACATATTTCTTTGAAACAATTTGTCTTGCTTTTCCTTGCATCGATCCCTTAAATATAATTTGAAAATCTTTTTCATATTCTTTATTAATGAATTCAAAAATAAATTTATTATTTAATTCCTCATACCGGTATCCAAATATTTCATACGTTGCCGGATTTGCATATGTAACTCTCCCTATAGAATCTATAGATATAATTGAGTCATTATTATATTCCAGTAACGACTTAAATAACATTTGTTTTTCCTCTATCTCTGTCTTCTCCTCAATTTGAGCTGTAATATCTCTTGTAATACAAATAACAAATTGACATATTCCTTCTTCGTCGCAGACAGGATTAAGTGAAGATTCATAATGTATCTCACCTTTTGGTAAATTGACTACATCACAAAAGGTGTGTGCTTTCGCTTCTCTCACTACTTTTGCATATTGCCTTTGCAATATCCCCGCTATATCTTTTGGTAATACTTCTGCAAAAGTTTTTCCATAGCACTCTTCGCTTAACCTAGCATAATCCATTTCTATTTTATTCACATACATATATTGATTCGTTTCATTATCAATAACTTTCAATATGAATACTAAATCTTGAATAGCATGTAATAATCCTTGTCTAATTAAATCCATATCTATCATACTTAAAAAGGTATTTTGATTACTATATTCTTCCTTCATATTTATCTCAACCCGTCTTATCTATTTTTAATCATATATCCCATTCTATATGATTATGTCCCCTCTTTTAAATGTATGATTATATATTATTTTTATTTTATAAAAAAAGTCGCCATATGGCGACTTTTAATAAACGATTTCTAAATCTAATCCAGGGTAATTTTGTTGACGGAACGCTTCATAAATTAAAATTGCTGCTGTATTAGATAAATTTAATGAACGTACTTTATCTGTCATTGGAATACGTAAACAATGATCAAAGTTTTCTTCGATTACATTAGCTGGTAAGCCGTTTGTTTCTCTTCCAAATACAAAATAGTAATCCTTCTCGCGCTTGCTATAGTCAAACGCTGTATGAGCTTTCTCGCCATACTTTGTTAAATAGAAGAATTCACCGTCTTTATTTTTTTCATAAAATTCTTCAATTGAATCATAGTACGTAATTTTTACGTGCTGCCAATAATCTAATCCTGCACGCTTTAACATTTTATCATCCGTTGAAAATCCAAGCGGTCTAATCAAATGTAATTCTGTTCCAGTTGCTGCACAAGTACGAGCAATATTCCCTGTATTTGCTGGAATTTCTGGCTGATATAAAACAACATGTACTCCCACGCGATATTCACCTCTGTTTTTTGTCTACTACGTATTATACCACTTGAGCGAAAAATCTCTACCCATTAATAATATGAAAGAATTTATATTTCATTTGTGGTGTATATTTACTAGAGTCTTCATAGTTCCAATAACGTCGACGGCTATTCGCTGAATGTGCATTTACAAGCGGCATACCATCTGCATCTTTTGCTACTACAATCGTCGTATGATTCCATCTTCCGTCATCCTCGAAATCATAAGCAATGACATCTCCAAGAATAAGTTCTTCTGGCCTCTCTACCGCCTCTGCTCGAAGTCCTGTTGTAGCACCTGACAAATACCAATAAAAAGAATGTGCAACAGCCCAGCTCCAGCTCCACTGATTCTCCCTTTGCCACCATCCTTTACGAATATTAGGATATCCGCTCATAGGTACTTCTCCAGTATGAAGACATTGAGAAATGAAATTCGTACAATTATCAGGGAAATTACGATACATAGGATTTCGGTCATCCCACCAACGCTCTGCATATTTCACTGCCTCTAAACGATTATACTGATAAGAACCGTACTTCTCTTTCGTAATTTCCCTTTCTAATGTCTCACCCATTCTAATTTCTTCTGACACTTCAATAGCATAATCGCCTATAATCCGACTATTATTTAAACAAACTCTTCGTTTTAATTGTTCCTCTTCAATATAAAATAATTCTTTATGCTTAATTAAATATTTAAAATGCATTTGATAATCAATTTCTTGATGGTCATTACTATTTAATTGTCTAATGAAAGAAACATCCGCAGTTGCTTTCACTATATGTGCACTACGTCTTTGAAACAATTGTTTCTTTCTCAGTGCCATTTGTAGTAAATCCTCAGCAATACCATCCACATTCGTTCTTTTCTCCGTTATATATGCTAAAAATTGTTGTACTTGGTTTTCAATCTTCGTTTTTACAACCATTCTGTCTCCCTCCCATATTACAATATGAAAAAGGGAAATATTATCTACTCTTTTTTCTGTGCTAACAATTCAAGCCCGCGATTCATTTCATGAAGCACTTCTTCATCTTTCTCACGTTCCATCGCTTTCTCAATCGCTTCGCCTACTCCATCTCCGCCAATTTTCCCAAGTGCCCATGCTGCCGTTCCGCGTAGTACTGGTCTTGGGTCATCTTTCATAACACCAATTAAATCAGGAATTGCCGATGTTTCTTTAAAATGTGCTAATGCTAAAATCGCATTTCTTTGCAGTGGCTTTTTCCCTCTCCATGACCCTGACATAATCCCATATTTCTCTTTAAAATCACGATTACTAATTGTTAAAAGTGGCGTTAATAATGGTTTAACTAGCTCAGGATCCGGCTCCATCTCAGGATGATTATGAAAATCCATTCCTTTGTTTTTCGGGCAAACAGTCTGACACGTATCACATCCATATATACGATTTCCTATTTTATCGCGATATTCTTCAGGTAGGAATCCTTTCGTCTGTGTTAAAAACGCAATGCACTTCTTCGAATCTAACTGTCCCCCCTGTATTAAAGCACCGGTAGGACAAATATCGATACATTTCGTACAGCCCCCGCATTGATCTTCTATCGGCTTATCTGGCGGGAATGGAACATTTGTAATCATTTCCCCTAAGTATACGTACGAACCAAATTCAGGTGTAATAATAGAGCAGTTTTTACCGCTCCATCCAATGCCTGCACGCTCTGATACAGCTCGATCACTTAATTCACCTGTATCAACCATGGACTTCACTTCTATATCCGGAAGTTTTTCAATTAAATATGCTTCTAATTTTTGCAAACGATCTCGTAAAACAAGATGATAATCTTGTCCCCAAGAAGCACGACAAAAAATCCCACGGCGTTCTCCACGCTTACTTAATGGTGCATTTTTTAATTTTGAAGGATATGCTAAAGCAATCGCAATAATTGATTTAGCACCCGGTAATAACAGTTGCGGATTCGTTCTCTTCTCTATATCAGGCTCTTCAAATCCAGATTGATAATTTAATTGTTGTTGCTGGATTAAGCGCTGCTTTAATTCCTCAAAAGGAGAAGCACTCGCAAAGCCTATTTTATCTATGCCAATTGTTTTACTATACGCAATTACATCTTGCTTTAATTGTTCAAAATCCACTCTTAATCGCCTCCTCAGATGAATCCATCCCTTATGTAACGACTCTATTGGTTAGTAATTCACTTTTGGAATACTATTATTCACTTCTATTTTCGCATGTAATTAGGTTTTTCAAACATTAAAAAACGCAATGCCTCGTTTATCTCGGAAACGAAACACTGCGTTGATCACAATTTATAGAAAAACATTTAATAAAATTTGGAGCGGGTGAAGAGAATCGAACTCTCGACCAGAGCTTGGAAGGCTCTTGTTTTACCACTAAACTACACCCGCAAATATGAATTACATATAAGATATTAGAATAACTTATGTAAAGTAGTATAGCATGTAAAAAAAGTAGAGGCAAGAATTTTATCGAAAAAAGTCGAAAAAGTGATGAGAGACCTCATCACTTTTTCAATTCTTTATCAATTGCCTTCTTCATACTATCGAAATCAGGGTTTGCAAGATTTCCGTTTACATATACAGAAGGAGCACCTTGAACTTTTAATTTTTGAGCACGATCTGAATCTTTACGTACTTTTTCTTTAATGTCTTTACTGTGTAAATCTTTCTTAAATTGCTCTACATCAACTTTTGGAAGTTTCTCTTTCACAATGCTAAGAAGCAAATCTTCTGTAATCCATTCTTCCGTATCTTTCTTTTGATTTTGATAAATCTCATCATAGAAGATCCAGAATGAATCTTTATCTTGTTTATAAATTGCTTCACCAGCTGCTGCACCTAAATCCGAGTCTTTTCCGATAAATGGGAAGTTAATAAAATATAACTGCACTTTGCCTTTATCAATATACTCTTCTTTTAATCGAGGTAATACTGTTACATCCCAAGTACGACAAGCAGGACATTTAAAGTCTCCAAATTCAACTACCTTGACTGGAGCATCATCTTTCCCTAAAGATTGTTGCGTAGAATAAGCAAACATCTCATTCCCTTTATCTTTTTTGTCATTTATGATGCTATACGCAATTGTTCCAATTACAATCAATACTGCGATAGAAAAAACTATACCAAGAGCCATGAGTTTATTTGATTTCATATACATTCCTCTTTAAATTCATATTCTGTATACAGCATTGTACACAATACACATAATATCAACACTTATATACGTCACGCAATGAACACGCTCACATAAATTACAAAAACACAATAATTGTGACGATATTGTGTCACAATTTGTCACAATTTATTCAAAAAAAGAAGCTCCTCTGTAGGAACTTCTCTTAACTTACTGCTTTTTTACGCGCGCTATTTAACATCGACTGCTCTATTTTTATATCATGACGAATTACTAATTTCTCACTAACTGCTTGAACATACTCATCATGGCTTATATAGCCTTCTTTCTCCATTAGTCTCAAAACGACATTTCGTCTCTCTACTGCTTTATCATAGTTTTGGGCAGGTGAGTAATAAGCAGGTGCTTTTACTACAGCAGCCATCATTGCACTTTCAGCCAACGTTAATTGGTTCACCTTTTTACCGAAGTAAAGGTTTGCTGCTTTTTCAATTCCCCACGCTCCTTCTCCATAATAAATATTACTTACATATAATTTTAAAATTTCATCCTTCGTAAATGTGCGTTCAATTTTTTTCGTATAAAAAATCTCTTTCCACTTACGAGAAAATGTACGTTCATTTGTTAAAAAAGCATTTTTAGATAGCTGTTGTGTAATCGTGCTTCCTCCTTGCACGACACCACCAGCCTTTATATTCTCAACTGAGGCTCTAATAATTGCTATATAATCTAAACCGTTATGATGATAAAATCTTTTATCTTCTGTCGCAATAAATGCATGTGTTAATGATTCTGGCACCTCTAACTTAGCCGGTACATGTAATTTACTAATATCACTTTTCTCAATCATTACATTTCCAATGAATAATAACGTACAACTTAACAATAATAATAATATAATGGCTTTATAAAAAAGTTTAGTCATTGGATTTAATGCAACTTTTTGATGATAGTTCACCCTAGATAATACTCGTTCTTTCATCTTGAACACCTCTTTTCCACACAGCATATAACTCTTACTTTAAGAATACATTGTTGTAAAAAAATATCCCATCGATTTCTCTTACACGTACCTTACATCATTGTAAGGTATAAAGTGAAACTTTAATGAGCCCTCATCAATCAGGCTTACTGCCCAGCAAATAGTGGGATAAAAAAGTATTGTATCACAGTATTTTTTTATCTACTATT
>NZ_JBNLYC010000131.1:0-11849 GCF_050172015.1 Bacillus sp. GMa5/1
AACTTGATATGAATTAAGGTGAATTTAAACAAACTAGTAATTGTCATTAAAAAGCAGTTAGCTTTTGCTAGCTGTTTCACTCACTGGAAGTTTTTTTATGTAATTTAGATAAAGAAACTAGCCATTAAAAATATTGCTCCTATCAAAATTAGAGAATCAACTAAAATCAAGAACTGTTTTTTCTGTGGCTTTTGAAATTCCTTTATTAATCTAAAAACTGAACTTACTCCGAAACAAATGTATAACAAAATCATTATTATTTTTAGCATTACTAACACTTCTAATATATTAATTATGTATTGGATAATATATCCATATAAGTTTTTAATAAAATTCTTATTTAAATAGAAAATGCCAGCTGAAATGTCAAGGGCGTATCAGCTGGTACTGAAATAGATATTAACTTTTAATATTAGGTTTTTTAGTTCCTACTTTTGCTCTTATTTTTAGAAGAGATTGTACCAAATATTGCTCCGGACATTGCTCCAATCAAAGTCATAAAAATTGCACTCCATGCTGCAAATGACATAATTACACCTCCTAATAATAAAATGCTACAACTATATTAATTATTATATATGAATTTAATAATGTAAAGTGGGGGAAAAGTTAGAAAATTATACAAAAGTGTTAATTCAATTAAAAAAAGAGCCCCACTATAATGGCTGCAAGGCTTCATAAGGTCGAGTTGTGTCGTACTCACAAGGGATTTTAACATGAATGTTGTGGTAAACATACTAAATGTATCTAATTTATTTAGAGCAGTTATTTTAAACAAAAACAATATTTGGTAAGTATATTATTTTTAACAAAAATTTAATTTTATGGAAATTAAAACCCTAGTTTCCTAGGGTAATGGTATAACAGCCAAATATATTTTATTCTTATATATCTTAACTTAATATTACGCTAAAAACATCAGGTAAGTGTAACCAATTGCAGAAAATAAAAGAGCAGCTAGCAAACGCTAACTGCTCGGTTCTCCAAGGGGGAACAAGGAGAAAATCTAATGTCATATACAGTATTAACGGAATATTGAGTTTTATTCTATTTAAATCAAAAAAATGAATTTAATAATTACGATGCGATTAAAGATACTAAAAACACACTATTAATATTAAGTACAAAAGTAAGAACAATGTAAGTGTGATTGTAATTATACTTCTAATCGTTGTTTTCGCAGTAGTTGGCGTATTCATTCCTATAAGGCCACCAATAAAGGTCCAAGCTGTTAATATCAGTAAAAAAATTATTGGGTCGGTAGAACTCCAATTCATCGCTGTATTAATAGATTTATTTTCAAAGTATAGGATAAGTAAGTCAATACAAATAGTAGGAGTTTTTCCTTTGTTTGAAAGTTCAAAAAGATATATAATAATTTTCTGACTATTAATTTGTGGAGGGGTATTAATGAAAAATGAAACGTTACACACACAAGAAGACATTTTAAAAATGCTTGATTCATTATTAAGACCTGCAGAACCATTTTGGAATGAATTTTATGAGAATAGAGAAAAGGATGTTCCATTTTTTGGAAATGTTCCAGATGAGAACCTAGTTTCGTATATACAAAAAGAGAGAGTTTCAAAAGGGAAAGTATTAGAACTTGGGTGTGGTCCAGGTAGAAATGCCATTTATTTAGCGACTCAAGGATTTGATGTAACAGCAGTGGATTTATCTGTAGAAGGCATTAATTGGGCTAAAGAAAGGGCATTGGCAAAAGAGGTAGCAATTCATTTTATTTGTGATTCAATTTTTAATTTAGAGGTTCAAAACGAGTTTGATTTTGTATACGATTCGGGCTGTTTGCATCACATTCCACCGCATAGAAGAATAAATTATGTGGATTTAATTAAAAACTCATTAAAATCGGGTGGTTATTTCGGATTAACATGTTTTGCGGCAGGCGATTTAGATGAGCGAAATGGATCAGAAATAACAGATTGGGATGTATATAGAGGGTGGAGTCTACAAGGTGGTCTTGCATACTCGGAAGAAAAGTTAAGAGAGATATTTAAAGAATTTGAGGTAATTGAGATTAGAAGGATGAAACAAATGAAACAACCGAATGAAATGTTTGGAGAATCATTTCTTTGGACAGCATTATTTAAGAAGAAATAATAAAGTAGATAATTGACAAACTCATCGTTTTTATAGACAATATATTAATAGGAATATACGTTCGGTTTTTGAGTGACGTATGTTTTACATAAATACATAACAAGGGGCTGTCTCCATATGAGTAACGCAAATCAAAAAATTACTACGTTTTTAATGTTTGAGGGCAAAGCTGAGGAAGCGATGAATTTTTATACTTCGCTATTTGATCAATCAGAAATTGTAAGTATTTCTCGCTACGATGAAAATGGACCTGGTAAAGAGGGAACTGTAATTCATGCAACTTTTACGCTAAATGGCCAAGAGTTTATGTGTATTGATAGTTATGTAAATCATAATTTTACATTCACTCCAGCTATGTCTCTTTATGTAACTTGTGAGACAGAAGAAGAAATTGATACGGTCTTTCATAAACTAGCGCAGGATGGAGCAATTCTTATGCCTTTAGGTTCCTATCCGTTTAGTAAAAAGTTTGGCTGGTTAAATGATAAGTATGGTGTATCTTGGCAGTTAACTCTTGCTGAATAAAAAAGAAAAAGCGTAGCTTATTTGTTTGTAAAAGATGTTCATCTTGTATGGAATGAAGTTTCTAGGGTTTTAAAGAATAAAGGTGTTCTTATTGCTGGATTTACAAATCCGTTACTATGGATTTTTGATGATAACCAAGAGCAAAAAGGTATTCTGGATGTTAAACATTCAATTCCTTCATCAACATTGGATTATTTACCAGAGGATGAAGTTCAAGATTACATCGATTCAAATCAAACAATAGAATATGCGCATACTTTAGAAGACCAAATCCAAGGCCAAATTGATGCTGGTTTTGCTATAACAGGTTTTTATGAGGATGATTTTGGTGGAACAAGGATATTGGATAAGCATATTAAAACATTTATTGCGACAAAAGCTATAAAATTAAAGATGGATTAAGAATTTTTGCTTGTCGCACGGGGCGTTAGTCGAAGAAGGCTCTTAAAATAGAAAAGGATGGTACTTTCCATCCTTTTCCTTATGTATTTTGAGTGTCGAAACTATTCTCAAAACAAGTTTTACACTACTAGTTGTATAATTAGGTTATGCTTTTATATTAAGAATTTTGCTGACCGAATCTTTTCCCGAGTTTAGCTAACAATTCAGGTTGATCGCTTTGGCTCATTATAACTTCAATAAAGATAAGTTGATTCTTATTAAAAGTTATATTTGTTAAGACTTCTGCTAATTCTGCTTCATTTTCTACTTTAAATGTTAGACTTTTTTCTTCGGATCCAAATACCATTGATAGTTTATTGTAATCCCACATCTGTATGTCATTATAAAGTTGGTTTTGGCCGTGAATGGCACGTTCAACAGTGTATCCGTTGTTATTGATTAAAAATATAATCGGTTTTAAATTTTGACGTAGTATAGTTGATAACTCTTGGGCAGTTACTTGGAAAGAACCATCACCAATAATTAAAATGTTGCGCCGTGATAAATTGGCGAGCTGTGTACCAAGTAGAGCGGGCAGTGTATATCCGATAGATCCCCATAACGGTTGACCTACATATGCAGTGTTATTAGGTAGAGGGATAGCAGCACTACCAAAGAAAGGTGTTCCTTGCTCTACAATTAAGACGTCGTTTTCTTGTAAGAAATGGTACATTTGCTGCCAAAAACGTTTTTGTGTGACCATTTGTGCTTTTGGATTGAACTCTTCAGTAAAAGGTGATGATTCTAAAATAAATGGCTTAACGTCAAGGGTATCTTTATTACGATGCTCAATTGAATCACTTAAATGTTGTAAAACATCCTGCATTACAACTGGACCGTATTTTTTATCTATAATTTTCACAGTGTAGGGATGGATTTCTATAACTTGTTCTTTTGTAAAACCTTGTGTGAAGCCGCCTGTAATAGTATCAGTTAACTTCACACCAATACTAATAATACAATCAGATTCATCAATTCTTTTTCGCAAGTACGGCGAACTTACATCACCAGTATAAACACCTATAAATTGAGGGTGTTTTTCTGGGAATATTCCTTTTCCCATACTGAACGTCGCGATGGGAAACCCAGTTTTTTCTACGAATTGATGTAAACTTTCTTTAGCATGAAATCGATCTACTTCAAAATCAGCTAAAATAACAGGTTTTTTGGCACTATTTATTTTTGAAATGGCATGTAGAAGCATTTTATTTAATGCTTCTTTATTACTTAAAATAGGTTTATTTATAATAGGTTCTGTCGGTTTATTAATTGGTTTATTATACACATCAATCGGCAAATTAATATGAACAGGGCGTTTTTCATTCCAACATGCACGTAAAACACGGTCAATTTCCTCAGCAGCATGCTCAGGTGTTACATTTGTTTGTGCTATAGTGATTTCTCGATACATATTGGAAAAGTGATCGAACTTTCCATCTCCTAACGTATGATGGACGATTGCTCCATTTTCCATTACTTTTGTTGGTGGTGTACCTGTAATTTTTATAACTGGCACGTTTTCCGCATATGAGCCAGCAATACCGTTAATAGCGCTTAATTCTCCAACACCGAAAGTAGTAATAAGAGCGGCGATTCCTTTTATGCGAGCGTACCCATCTGCTGCATATGCAGCATTTAATTCATTACAATTGCCAATCCACTTTAAATTTTTATGTGCTACCACATCATCTAAAAAGGCAAGATTATAATCACCAGGAACCCCAAATATATGTTCAATTCCTAATTCGTGTAGTCTATCCAATAAATATGTACTTACAGTATATTGTTTTTTCAAATGAATCATCTCCTAATTATGCAATGAATGTTTCAATAGACTGAACAAGTTCTAATGCGTTGATTAAAATATTCATTACTAGATTGTGGTATAATTTACATACAGGGGGAAAGTAGATGACACAACATAAAGAAGAACAGATGAATGAGGCATTAGCATTATTTTATTTTGCATATAAAACATTTACTGAAAAGCCAGATGAAATTATAAAAGAATATGGCATTCAACGAGTACATCATCGAATTTTATTTTTTATCGCACGTTTTCCAGGGATAAGTGTAAATGAGTTATTATCACTATTAGAAATAAGTAAACAAGCTCTCCACGGGCCGCTACGTCAACTTGTGGAAAAGGGCTTAATTGAGAGTAATGAAGCTATGCATGATCGACGTGTGAAACAGTTGTCTTTAACAGAAAAAGGTACAGATTTAGAGAAAAAACTGAGTGATGTACAAAGACAACAAATGGGTGCTATTTTTTCAAAATTTGGTGAATCATGTGAGGACAATTGGCACCAAGTTATGAATGAAATGGCAAATAGCCGATCAGGTTTTGATGCTTGGATATCGAAACGGGAAATACCAGTCGATCAAAAATAATGAAAAAGCTTCTGTTTTTATCGTTTGAAAAAGAACAAATTTTATCCATACATTTGGCAACTATCGATTGGTCATAGAGTGAATGGATAAAAAGATACATTACTAGATACTTTATACGTGTACGTAATGGAACAATAAAATTCACATTTCCGAAAGGGGAATTATAATGATAAAACTTGTACTTATTCGTCACGGACAAAGTTTATGGAATCTTGAAAATCGCTTTACTGGATGGACAGATGTTGATCTATCAGAGAATGGATTAAGTGAAGCGAGAGAAGCAGGAGCAATATTAAAGAAAAACGGATATACTTTTGATGTGGCTTATACATCTGTATTAAAACGCGCAATTCGGACGTTATGGATTGTACTTCATGAGATGGATCTTACTTGGGTCCCAATACATAAATCTTGGAAGCTAAATGAAAGACATTATGGTGCATTGCAAGGGTTGAATAAAGATGAAACTGCTCAAAAATATGGTGAGGAGCAAGTTCATATTTGGAGAAGAAGTGTTGATGTAAGACCACCGGCTCTTACTGAAGACGATCCTCGATATGAAGCGACCGATCCAAGATATAAAACACTCAAAAAAGGTGAATTTCCATTAACTGAATGTTTAGAGGATACGGAGAAGAGAGTACTTGCTTATTGGCATTCAGAAATTGCGCCGACATTAAAAAGTGATAATAAAGTAATTATTTCATCACACGGTAACACAATTCGCTCGCTAGTAAAATATTTAGACAACCTTTCAAGTGATGGTGTAGTTTCATTAAATATTCCAACTAGCATTCCGCTTGTTTATGAATTAGACGAAAACTTACGTCCGATTCGTCATTATTATTTAAGTATGGATGGAGAAGTACCTGAAGGGGAAATTCCGAAACATATTTCTTTTTAATACGAAAATTTGAAATGAATGCTTGTCTACATATACAATATAGACTCATGGTAAAGTGGAATTTTAATCAGTGGGGTCTTACTGCCCACAAATAGCAGGATAAAAGACGTGGTACCTTCTAATATATATGCGATGTAGCTAATTTTAGAAGCTTGTCCACGTCTTTTGTCATAAAGAGAGCAGCTTGCGCATGTAATGATATCGTGAGTAGTTTTTGAATGGAGGGTGATGTGATTAATGATCTCTAACATTCGAATTGGCTTATTTGTTTTAGCGATTGTCTTTGTAGTCCTTGTTTTCTTTTATTGGAAAAATGAAGAGTTGTACGAGGAGAAAAAGCAACGTATTAGAAAGACTTGGTATGGTTTGTTTATCATATCTGTCACCGTGTATTTCATGATAAAAGGAATCGATTTAACCCTCTGGAAAAATCTTTTAATGTTTACTGCAATGGTTATTTTTGTAGATATTGCATTCATTTTAACGCCTAATATTTCAGAAATATGGGGTGCGAAATTTAGCGATATTGGCAAGACAGTTCAATCCATAAAACGATCATTAATTGCATCTAAAGCGAGAGGAGAAATATACACGACAATTATTCAAAATGTTAATCCAGCAGTATTCGGTACGATGGAATGGCATACGGAAGAGGAATATACAAAGAGCTTAAATGCATTTTTAGATTCATACGGGGAAAAGATTGGCGCGAAAATTGTTGTTTTTGAAGCCGCGAAAGAATTAAATACAAACTTTCGTGGTATTCGCTCGCAATTTAGTATTATCGTTCCGTTAGAACATATGGAGCAATTGAATGAGCAGAAAGCGGTGCAAGTAGAAAATGTCGGGGTTATACCAGCAAAAATAGTAAGTGACGTTTTCATTGTTATTGATGGAAAGAAAAATAACCTGCAAGATCGGGATTTTGAAAATGTATATAATTTAACAATACATCACAGTTATTTTAGTAAATAAGGACAGAATCTTTTTCTGTCCTTTTCTTCTATACATAAATTAAAAACAAAATCCGACAAAGTTGAATAAAATTGGACAATCATTCCTACACTAGCATGTAGAGGTGATTGTAGTGGTAAAAGATTATGACAATGATTTTTTTAAAGAAGATAACGAAGATACAACAGATTTCTCTTTAATAAAAGGGGATACGTTGCAGCAAGTAGAAGAATTAGAAGAAGAATTAAAAAGAAAATCATAAGTGTACACTCTTTTTACATTTGCTATATAATATAAATAAAAGGTTGTATCTTTTTGAAAAGGGGGAGAAGAGATGGCTGAAGTCAATGTACAAAAGTCTTCGTTTTTTAAAGAAAAAAAAGAAGAATCCAATACAGATTTCTCTCTTGTGAAAGGTGCATTAACGGAGAATATAAATCGGTTAGAGAAACTGATGAATAATAGTAGTTCAAAATATATACAGGTGAAAAAAACAAAAGAAAATGCATAGAGCATTTTCTTTTGTTTTTTTATTTAATAGTAAACTTATCTTTTACTTTTTCAGGTAAATCTGCTTTCTGAATCTCTTCATAGGACTTTACTTCAATTGATGATATTTCATTTTTGCTATTATCATCTTGATCTACATAAAGGCGTAAAAACGCGTCTTCACTTAATTTATGGTTGTTTTCTTTTTTTGTACTTCTAAATGTAATTTGTTTTTTGACACCATCTTCATCATATGCGGGGAGCGTATAGTTTCGTAAGTTTCTACCATCTACTTTTTCGATAGTTCCTTCGCCTTTTATCTGCATGTAATATACATCCTTACCAATTCTATTTAGTGACGCTCTCTCACAGCCAATAGTAAAACTAAAAAATAATAAACATAGTGTAATAATTGCTAAAAACTTTTTCATTTTCTTTATCTCCTTTAATGTGTTTCTTTAAAAAGTATACGACTATTATTAAATGAGAAAAATCGATATAGCTTACAACGCCCTTACAATATTGTAAGAGTGTTGTACATAAAATGAAGAATAAAAGTTAAAAGAAAGGTAAAATAATGAATCATGGTATAATGATAAAAGACTTACATACTATTTTTTCATTTTGAGAGGAGCTTGAAAAATGTATTCTACTTTAGAACAATTAACAAAGCACCCTGTATTTTATCATTTTGCAGAAATTTCAAAGATTCCTAGAGGATCAGGTAATGAAAAGGAAATTAGTGATTATTTAGTGGGCTTTGCAAAAGAGCGTGACTTAGAAGTCATTCAAGATGAAGCATTAAATGTCATTATTAAAAAAGAAGCAACAGCTGGTTATGAAAATGTACCAGCTATTATTATTCAAGGTCATATGGATATGGTTTGCGAAAAAAATCAAGCAACAGTACATGATTTTGAAAAAGATCCAATTGAATTACGAATCATTGGGGACATGTTATATGCAAATCAAACAACTCTAGGTGCTGATAATGGTATTGCAGTTGCGTATGCATTAGCTTTATTAGATTCGAAAGAAATTCTGCATCCAGCACTTGAAGTCGTTATCACTACTGAAGAAGAAACGACAATGGGCGGGGCTTTTGCTATTGATCCAAATCATTTTGAAGGAAAGATATTTATAAATATTGATTCTGAAGAAGATCATAAATTACTTGTAAGTAGTGCAGGTGGTGCGAAAGCTGTTGAAACAATTCCCGTAATTTGGGATGAAGCGCCAGCGAATATGGATGCATACCGTCTATATGTTGGTGGTCTAAAAGGCGGACATTCTGGTATGGAGATTGATAAACAACGCGGTAATGCGAACAAAGTATTAGGACGAGTATTACGTGATTTATCAGCACGTACGGAGTTTTACATAAGTGAAGTTCACGGCGGATTAAAAACGAATGCAATTCCGCGTGAAAGTGTAGCTACAATTTTAATTCGTACAGAAGATGTAGGACAAGTAGAAGAAAAACTAGAATCATGGACACGTGTATTACAAGAAGAAATGCGTGCTGTTGATCCAGATGTTCATGTTACACTGACAAAATTGGATGAAACAGTTGAAAAAGTATTTGCTAAAGAGACACAAAAGCAGCTTATTTCATCATTATTCTTAATTCCGAATGGTATTCAAAGTATGAGCATGGATATTAAAGGTCTTGTAGAAAGCTCAACAAATTTAGGCGTTATTGAAACGTTGCAAGATGAAATTAAATTACGTAACGAAGTGCGAAGTTCTGTAAGTAGTTTAAAACAACATGTTGCAGAAGAAATCAAATATATTGCTGAATTAGTTGGTGCTACATTTGAAATAGAGTCAGAGTATCCAGAATGGCCATACAATCCAAACTCACAAATTCGTAATTTATTTGAAAAAGTACATCAAGAAAAATACAATAAAGAAATTGAAATCTTCGCTGTGCATGCGGGGATTGAGTGTAGCGCATTCGTTCAAAAGATGCCTGAATTAGATGCAATTTCATTTGGACCAGACATTTTCAACGTCCACACTCCAGATGAACATATCAGTATCTCTTCTGTAGTGAATAACTGGGGATTCTTCATTGATGTAATGAAGGGTACGAAAGAATTAGCTAAGTAATAACGACGAAATAAAAAGGAGCCTATAAAAATTTATAGGCTCCTTTTTTGTATTGGAATTTATCCCGCTATTTGCCGGGCAGCCCGATTGGTTCAACTAATAATCGTGGGGGATGAATAAAACCACTACTGATTAAAGTTTCACTTTATGAGAAGTCATTTTTCGTTAGTATGTAATATTAAGCTTGAACAATTAATAAGGATGAATTGTTGATGTTTTTTAGTACTAATGAAGGGGTGGAGAAATGAAGGAAAGAAAGCATTTTATTGTTTGTATGTTTTTATTGTTTTTCACATTTAGTTTTATTGGTGTTCAGAAAATAATAGCAGAAGAAGTTGAATTTTCAGGAACAACAGCTCCATTGAATGTAAATGTTAGAGAGGCAAAAAGTTTGAATGCAAATATTGTAGATGTGATTCCCGGAAATAAAAAAGTATCTTTTAAAGGATGGGAGTATGGTGAAGCGGTTAAAGATTACTGGACAGGAAATTTAGATAATCGTTGGTTTTATTATTTTAAAGATGGAAAAAAAGTATATGTAACGTCAGCGTATATTAATGGAAATCCCCCAAGTACACCAACAGACCGTAAATTATCTGTACCTAACATATTACAAGAAAGATCAAATTGGTGTTGGGCAGGCACTTCGGTTTCAGTTTTAAATTATTTTGGGAAAACTCCTTCACAAGATCAGTATGTTAGGTATGTTAAGGGTGGATCATATAATAATCCTGCAACTTCACGTGAAATACAATATGGATTATCGGGATATGGTGTTAGCTCAGCTATAAGTTCTGGAGCAAAATCTTATGATTGGTTCAAAAGTCAAATTAATAGTAATCAGCCGATGATTGCACTCATTATGTGGCAAAATGGAGCTAACATCGGACACTTTCTAGTACTTGATGGATTTTATAAAGGGACAAATGGAACAGATTATATAACATACATGGACCCTTGGTATGGTGATCATTATAATCATAATTTCAGTACGTTCCATAACAATAATAATTTTTGGTGGAGTGAAACTGTTTATAATATCCATGCAAACTAATAATATTAAAAGCGGGGGTTCATAAATGGGAAAACTACTTAAGCTTGTGATACTGTGCATGTGCTTAATGACCGTTATTATTTTCGCTAGTAAAATTAGTTATGCATCAAAAAATAAAAGTGAATCAGTACAATCGATCGCATTAAAAGATTATCAATATAGTAAGGGAAGTTCTTCTGAAAATTTAAGTTTTGAAAAAATAACAACATCTCCATTTTCGTTACCAATCTATGAAACAATTCCAGCACAGCAAATTTTAAATAGCTCTGAATTTAAGAATTTACTATTACCAACAAATGAAAAGCTGTGGTTTATTATGAAGGGTGAGCAGCCAGAAGGACTAATTGTTGCGAATGATACTGAACCGATTCGAACGGGCGGAGAAAATAGAAGTAAAGATTTATATGGATTATATAAAGCAATAAAAAATAATACAAATGAAACAAAAGATATTAGTTATTTCGAATTTGAAGGGCAAGGAATATTGGTAGTAAATCAAAATAATGATCAAGAAATATACCTTAGTAAAGGTGCCGCTGCCATATTAAAACTTCCTGCTGGTCAAAAAGTATTGAGCAGTGAAGTAATACAGAAAATGAAAGAGAGAATTGTAACTGGTTTTGAATAGTGGTAATATCTGATTTTTTTTGTTTATACAAGGTTGAATAGGGAACAGGATCAATGGTAGCATTAGGGCATCTTTACTGTTTGAAACCTAATAGTGTATATAAAAAGGTTAGAGAAGTTAATTCTCTAACCTTTTTATATTAATGTCTGAAATTTAAAAAGTGATGGAGTAAACCAAATAATAAAAGTTTGTCTGCTCTTCTATTTTTATTTGCAATTTAAACTCGT